>DATNAI010000211.1:0-3970 GCA_035572875.1 Castellaniella sp.
AACAAACGAGTGCAGCATGCATCAATTTCATGTTGTCTCCTGTTTGGTCTGTAGACGTCACTGGATGTGACAAAACGAACCATACGGGAAGACACGGAGCGCAATTCGTGTAAATGATGTCACGATCGTGCGCTGATCGTCGGCCACGCGCCTGAGAAAGTGGGTTAAAGTGCTGCCTTCTCAGAAAGGTGCCCCGCCGGCACCGAACCGGCGGACGGCGAGATCCTGGGGCAGTTCGGCCACACCGCAATGCGGGCACATCGCATCGGCGCCCCAGTATGCCGGCCCCTACAGCGGCGCGATCCGCCCGAATTCCACCTGCACGGATTGCGGCCGGCCGAGGATTTCCAAGAGCAGCGTGACACGGTCCTTGGACACGGATTGCACGAGCGCCTGCAGCCCGCCCAGCGCCGGGTCCAGCAGGCGCACGGCCATGCCGGGCTGGTACGGGCTGATGCGGTCCAGCGACGCGGTCTCGCGCAGTGATTCGGCCCGGTGGATCGAGCGGATCGCCTCGTCGGCCAACGTGGCTGGCTGCTGGCCGAACATGACCAGCCGGCTCACCCCGACGGTGGATCGCACCACGGACAGCGATTGCGTGGCGCGCGTGGGGCGCAGGAACAGGTACCGGGGGAACATGGGCTCGTGGACGATGGCGATGCCGGCCACCGCTTCGGCAGAGCCTGGGGCGCCTCCCGACGGCTCCCGATTCGCGGCAGTCGCAGCGGACATGGACGTCGCCGAGTTGGCGGTCGCCTGCCGCCCCGGCTTTCTGAGCACCCGGAACAGCGGCAGATAGACTTCGAAATCCTGGTGCTCGAGCTGCTCCAGCGCGACGCGCTCCTGGCGAGGTTTGGTGTAGACGACGTACCAGGCGGCGGGCGCCGCTGGTGGCCCCGCTGGTGCCGCCGCCGGGGCTGTCGCTGGGGCCGCTGAGGCCGCCGTTGCCGACGGCACGTGAGTCTGATGACCCGACGAATCTGTGGAAGTCATGGAGAGAAGCCAGGACACTGGACTTTCATTGTAAGGGCCTGGCGCGCGATCCCTAACCTTTCAGTTCGTCGATCCAGTGGCGGGTAGAAACGTCGTGAATCGGGGGAGCCGCGCCGGTTCCAGAGCCATGCTGCGGCGCCATCTGCCCCCCTCGCGGCGCGTCGCCAGGCGCATTAGGAGCAGCATCCACTGCCCCGCCCTGCAGTTCGCCGATGATGCCGCGCGCGAGCACCTTGCCGTATTCCACTCCCCATTGGTCGAAGGGATCGATCCCCCAGATCAACGCCTGTGTGAAGACGCGGTGCTCGTAGAGCGCCAGCAGGGCCCCCAGGGAATAAGGCGACAGGCGCGGGAGCACGATGAGGTGGTTGGCTCGGCCCCCGGGGTGCACGCGGTGGGCGGCCAGCGCATCGGCTTGGGCGGCATCCAGCCCCTCCGCGACGCATTCCGCGCGCGCCTGTTCCAGCGTCTTGCCGCGCATGAGCGCCTCGCGCTGGGCCAGGCAGTTGGCCAGAAGCTGCCGATGATGCGTCGGCCAATGATGATCAGCCTGGCGGCAGACGATGAAATCGACCGGAGCGCCGTCGCTGCCCTGGTGCATCCACTGGAAGAATGTGTGCTGGGCGTCGGTGCCCGGCATGCCCCAGACGGCCGGCCCCGTCGGCACCCCGACGGGGTGCCCGCCCAGGTCCACGGATTTCCCCAGGGATTCCATGTCGAGCTGCTGCACGTACGGCACCAGATTGGCCAGCCGGGAATCATAGGGCGCGATGTTCAACGAACCGTGGCCCAGCACGCTGCGGTTGACGATGCCGGCCAGCGCCATGCGCACCGGCGCATTGGCCGATAGCGGCGCCTGAACGAAGTGCTCGTCCATGGCGGCTGCGCCCATGCGCAGCCCGGCGAGGACGTCCGCCCCCACGGACAGCGCGGTGGTCAGGCTCACGGCCGACCACACGGAAAACCGGCCGCCCACCCAGTCCCAGATCCGGAAGATCTGCTCTTCGGGGACGCCCCACGCCTGAGCCCGCTCCGGCTCGGCGGTGACGGCCACCATATGCGCCGCCGGGTCCAGGCCGGCCGACTGGAGCCATTCGCGGGCGCGCGCGCCATTCTGCAGCGTCTCGGCGGTCGTGAACGATTTCGAAACCAGCACCACCAGCGTTTCGTGCGGGTTCAGGCCGGACAGCCCGCCCTCGATGGCGTGACCGTCGATGTTGGCGACGAAACGCACCTCGCGCCAGGTGCCGGCGTAGCCAAAGGCCGAGACGGCCAGGCGCACCCCCCAGTCCGAGCCGCCGATGCCGATGTGGACGATATGGCGCCAGCGGCGCTCGGCGTCGGCCTTGCGCACGAACCGGTCCATGCGCTCGCGCTCGGCCATCACCGCCTGAGGGCCCCGCATCGCGCGCAAGGCGGTGTGCCAGGCGGCCCGGTGCTCGGTGGTATTGACGGGCTCGCCCGCAAAGAGCCGCGCACGCTGCTCCGCGAACTGGCGCGCACCCAGCAACGCCTCGCCCGCGGCCAGCAGCCCGGCCGAATGCCGCTGGCCGCTGGAATCCAGGGT
The DNA here is from genome assembly GCA_035572875.1 of Castellaniella sp. Taxonomy (GTDB): domain Bacteria; phylum Pseudomonadota; class Gammaproteobacteria; order Burkholderiales; family Burkholderiaceae_B; genus Castellaniella. The sequence goes on from DATNAI010000211.1 coordinate 2,561, forward strand.
AAGGCCCGGCGCGTCGATCAGGTCCAGGCCATCCGCGCGCGGCGCGCAGGTCTGCGCCGCCAGCACGAAGCGCTTCCATTCAGGCAGATCGACGAGGGCGGGAAAGGTCACAGTGAACGACGCAATGAGGGAATCTCACGGCAGTATATCGACAGCCGAGGCCGTCCGCGAAATCCGCACGGCATCATAGACCACGGCAAGGCTCCTTTCCCGCCACTTCAGAAACAAGGCCGAAGAGCGGGCAGCGTTCCGGGCCGCTAGCAGCGCTCGAAAATCCCCGCCGCGCCCATGCCCGTCCCCACGCACATGGTGACCATGCCGTATTGCAGCTGATGCCGGCGCAGGGCGTGGATGGTGGTCGCCGACCGGATCGCGCCGGTGGCGCCCAGGGGGTGCCCCAGCGCAATGGCGCCCCCCATGGGATTGACGACCTCCTCGTTCAGCCCCAGATCGCGGATCACGGCCAGGGACTGCGCGGCGAAGGCTTCGTTCAATTCGATCCAGCCCATCTGGTCCAGCTTCAGTCCTGCCTTGCTCAGCACGGCCGGGATGGCTTCCTTGGGGCCTATGCCCATGATGTCGGGCGGCACGCCCCGCACGGCGAAGGACACGAAGCGGGCCAGCGGCGTGAGGCCATGCGTCTTCAGTGCCCGCTCGGACACCACCAGCAACGCGCCGGCGCCATCGGACGTCTGCGAGCTGTTGCCGGCCGTGACGCTGCCGTGCGCGGCAAACACCGGCCGCAGGCGCGCCAGGGCCTCCAGGCTGGTATCGGGGCGCGGCCCCTCGTCCAGCGTCGCGGTGCGGCGCGTCTCGCGGATTTCACCCGTCCCCAGGTCCGGGACGCGGCGCACGATGTCCACCGGCAGCATTTCGTCGGTGAATTCACCGGCCTTCTGCGCGGCGAGCGCTCGCTGGTGCGAGCGCAGGGCGAAGGCGTCCTGGTCCTCGCGCGAGACCTTCCAGCGCTGGGCCACCTGTTCCGCAGTCGCGCCCATGCCGTAGGCGATGCCGATGTTTTCGTCCTTCAGATAGATGTCCGGGCTGAAGGACGTGTTCACGCCCATGATGGGCACCATGCTCATGGATTCCGTGCCGCAAGCGAGCAGGACGTCGGCCTCGCCCACGCGGATGCGGTCCGCCGCAATCGAGATCGCCGTCAGGCCGGAGGCGCAGAAGCGGTTGATGGTGCAACCGGCCACGGACGGCGGCAAGCCGGCGAGCAGCACGCCCACGCGTCCCACGTTCAGGCCCTGTGGCCCTTCGGGCATGGCGCACCCCACGATCGCATCTTCGATGGCGGACGGAACCAGGCCCGGAGCCTGCGCGAGCACCCCGCGAATGGTGCGGGCCAGCAGGTCGTCGGGACGGGTGTGAGCGTACATGCCGCGCGGCGCCTTGCCGATGGGC
>DATNAI010000212.1:0-3618 GCA_035572875.1 Castellaniella sp.
GACCCCGAACACCGGCACCAGCATGGGAAGCACGATGTGAAACAGCCTTCGGAAGTACCCCGCCCCGTCGATTTCAGATTGCTCCAGGATGTCGCGCGGCACGCCGTTCAGGCCCGCCAGGATGATGACGGTCGCCAGCGGCAGCAGACGCCAGACATTCACCAGGATGATGGAAAACAGCGCATAGCCGCTGCGCCCCAGCCAGTAAGTATTGGCAAAATCACCGAACAGGGCGCCGGGGTGGCCGAGCCACCCCATTCCGCGCAGGATCCAGTCCAGCGGGCTGAACGTGGAATCCAGCATCCAGAGCCAGGCAATCGCGGACAGCGATGCGGGCGCAGTCCACGGCAGGAGGATGAGGAACCGGATCAGCCATTTGCCGCGCACGGGGCGCACCAGCAGTTCCGCCTGGATGGTGCCCAGCACCAGCACACCGATCAACGTGCAGGTCGTGATGACGAAGGTGTTGCTGATCGAGCGGAGAAAGTCCGGCGTCCCGAGAAGCGCGGTGAAATTCCCCAGGCCCACGAAACGCATGACAGGGCTGCCGGTCGTCACGTCATTCAGGCTGTAGACGATGGCAAGGATGACCGGAACACCCAGCAGCAAAACGATGTACAGGATGGCGGGCAGGACCATGCCCATGGCAAGCAGCGTGTCCCGCTGGTCCAGAGTCAGACGGCGTGCAGTCCCCATGGCTCAGTCCTTTGCGCGCAGACCGCTGCGGGGGTCGAAGCGGCGGATCTTGTCGCCTGGGACATAGAAAGTAGCGGTTTGACCCGCCGACAGTGCCTGGGAGAGCCGTTCGGGCAGCTTCAGGATGACGTCCGTGCCGGTCGCTTCGAGCACCCCGTAGATCAAGGCGTCGGCACCCAGCGCTTCTACCTGCTGGATGGCGATGGCGATCGGGCGCTGTCCGGTCAGGTCGGCGCCTTGCGGCGGCAACCAGGCATCTTCGGCGTGAAAGCCGATCAGCCAGTCGCCTTCCGGAATCAGGTTCATCGGCGGCGAACCCATGAACTGCGCCACGAATGTATTGGCGGGCTCATGGTAGATCTCGTGAGGAGTGCCAATCTGTTGCAGCTCGCCGTGGTTCATGACGGCAATGCGCTGCCCCAGGCCCATGGCCTCGACCTGGTCGTGGGTGACGTACAGCGTGGTGATGCCGGTCTGCTGGTGCAGGCGCTTGAATTCGCGGCGCGCCGAATGGCGCAGCTTCGCATCCAGGTTGGAGAGCGGCTCGTCCATCAGGAACAGCGTAGGCGTGCGGACCAGCGCACGGGCCAGTGCGACCCGCTGGCGCTCCCCCCCGGAAAGCGCCCGCGGCTTGCGGTCCAGGTAGCCCTCGATGTGGAACAGCTTGGCAGCCCATTCAACCTTTTCCTGGATCTGAGCAGCCGGCATGCGGCTGGCCTCGAGCGGAAAGGAGATGTTGCGCCTGACCGTCTTGTGCGGGTAGAGCGCATAGCTTTGGAACACCATCGAGATGTTGCGCGTGCGTGGCGGTTCTTCGTTGGCCACCCGGCCGTCGATGCGGATGATTCCGCTCGTGGGATGTTCCAGTCCCGCGATGGTCCGCATCAGCGTGGATTTGCCTGAGCCCGAGGCCCCCAGCAGTACCAGAAACTCCCCGTCGGGAACCTCGATGTTGACGTCATTGACGGCTTTGACCCGACCGTGGTCATAGGTGGTGCACAGGTGTTCGATGCTCAGGCTGGCCATTTGGTCTCCCTTTCAGTGGTTCAGGCTTTCTTGCCGCCGATCAGGCCGCGGCCGCGCCATTGGGCATAGATGGCTTCGGCCTGTTTGGCCGCCTCTTCAACGGCCTGCTCGGGCGTGAGATCGCCGCGCGCCGCCTTGGCCATCATGTTGGGCAGGATGAAGGTGTTGAAGACTTCGCCCACGGCCGGATTCGAATACCCCGGGTGCCCCAGGTTGGTGGTCCATTTCTCGGCGGGGATGAGCGGTTTCAGCTTGCCGTCCGCCTCGCCGGGCAGCTTGAACGGATCGTTGGCGAACCAGGCGTCGTTCAGGTCCTTTGCCGTCTTGGCCCCCTGCACGGCCGGATACCCACGATCCCCCGAAGGGACGGGCGTGCCGATGTAGCTGGGCGTGTTGTAGAGCTTGCTGTGGTACATGGCCTGGTCGTAGTTCGCGGCCAGGTGCAGGATGAACTGCTTGGAGAGGTCTTCGCGTGCCTTGGCAAACTTCGGGATGATGTAGTTGTAGAGCACGTGCACGTTCGCCCATCGGTCCCCGTAGGGTCCGGCCAGCGGCCCGAGGAAGAAGACGTCCTTTGCGATATCCGGCTTGGTGGCCTGTGCCGAGCGGTAGGCCGAGATCGAGTTGACGATATACGAGGCCTTGCCGGCAATCAGGTCCTGATTGTTCGATGCTGCATTCCAGGCGAAGACGGCCGGTGTCATGGTGCGGTGGTACAGGTCCGCCATGTACTTCACGGCCTCGATGGCCCGTTCGCGGTTCTTGCCGCTGTTGAGGATGACGTTGTCCTCCGCGTCCTGGACCGAGGCTCCCCAGGACCACAGGATGGAGCGCGCCACCATGTTGGAGTCCAGTTCCTGGGACATGCCGATGCCGACCTGAACACCCTGATCCTTGCGGATTTTCTCGCCGACGTCGAGCAGTTGCTGATAGGTGTCGGGACCGTCGGCCATTCCGGCCTTTTCCCACAGGCTTTTGCGGTAGTCGCCACAGTCTATGGTCCAGCCGTGGCAGAACGCGTACCACTGTTTCACGACCGGGTTGTAGGACACCCGCTTGATGACATCGAAGATCGCGCCGAATTGTTTCGCGGCTTCCTGGTTCACGTCCGCCATGTCCAGGACGTTGGGGGTGAACTGCGCGGCCTCCGGTCCAAGCTCGATAATGTCGTGGCCGGAATTGGCGGACATTTCCGACGTTGTCGCGGTCACCAGGTCAGCGATATTGATGTGATCAACCGTGACCTTCACCCCGTTGGCATCGCCCCACGACTTGGCGAAGGCATCGAACCATTTGTCATAGGTCGGAACGAAGTGGCTCCATTGCAGGATCTTCAGGGTTTTGTCCGCAGCCAGAGCATTCAGCGGGAACAGCGGGGCGCCGATGGCGGCCAGGCCCGCGAGGCCGCCGGCCTTGAGGACCTGGCGCCGGGTAGCCGAGTGACGGGTTGCGACGGGAGCGGTACGGTCCTGACCGGGGCCGCGAGAAGTGTGCGACATGACCTGCCTCCTTGGAGAGGGGAGGGAGTAGGTCGTCATGAGAACCACATTCGGCGGCGCTACTCCCCCGAGATGGGAAGAGAGCTTGATGCGACGTGTTCAACAGGCTCATTACCTCGGGAACGTGAGCAGCCGAACCCTGGAACCTGCGCAAAGTGTAACGCGGATCCTCAGGAACGCAATAGCGTGGAAACACGCAGAGGAAGGCGCTCTCCAAGGAAGAGCAGGGTATACCCCTAATGAAATAGCGGCAGTGCCGACAGCGTTGCGGCATTCGCCAGTATTGGCGCGACTCTCCGGGCCTGGATCCGGAAAAAAACCCACTCGGAGCAGGGCATCAGGCCTGTCTCAACGCCTGCACGCATTCGCTCACGAGTGTCGGGCCCCGATAGATCAG
>DATNAI010000213.1:0-6732 GCA_035572875.1 Castellaniella sp.
ACGGCGCCAGTCACCTGACATTCTCGGGCCATCCGCCGGCAGCCCTCGGGATGGCGATGGGCCTGTCGCGCCGCGCCACTTATTGGTCGGCTGCGATTCTCATGGCTCGCCAGCATCCCGTCGGGACCGTCGTGCGGGTCATTCCCTTCGGGGATGGCTGCTGGCATGTGCTGGCCTGCCACGAGGGTGTGGCCCTGGTCCGGGCCGATCGAAGCTACGCTGATCACGCGCTCGCGCGCCAGGCTGTCGAGATGCTGCGCGTCAGTTATCCCCATCTGATCCTTCAAGAAGATCCGTCCTCAGCGGCCGAAGGCGCAGCCAGGGACGGCTTGCACGACCTGGCCAAGCTGTCGGGATCCGTCCCTCCGATGCAGCGGGTCCGCCGGCGTCCGGCCTTGGGGTCGGTGCTCGCCCTGCTGGCGTTGGCCGTTGCGCTGTCGGCGGGTGGCTTCTGGCGCGCGGCGGCGCGGCCCGCGCCCGCACCGGCTGCGATGGCCGCCTGGACGCAGGCGCTCAACCAGACGCTCGCCCGCCGCCCGGTTCACGGTCCCGCCGGTACGCGTGATCTTTTGCACGGCTTGTATCGGCAACCAGTTCACCTTGCGGGCTGGCGGCTGCACTCGCTGCGCTGCGAGCCCGGTTCCGGCGGCGTGCAGTGGCGATGCGTGAGTGACTACAGGCGGGGGCGCACCGACGCCGACAACCGAGGCCTGCTTGAAGCCGCACCTGCCGACTGGCAGCTTGATTTCCCGTCCCTGGATCGGGCACAGGCCCGGTGGCCGTTGACGCCGACGGCTGTGGACGTACGGCCTGGACAGCTTCCCGCAGGCGGGATTCTCGCGCGGGACTGGGCCAGTGCCCTGCAAGGCATCCTCCCCGCGTTTTCCAGGATTCAGGTGGAGCCTGCGCGGCCGCTCGCCATCGCCGGCCCGCGGGATGCCGAGGGGCGTGAGCTGCCTCGTCCGCCCGAGGTGCCTTCGCTGGCCACGCGTGCCCTGCAGGTCCAGGGACCTCTGCAATCCGCTTCATTGCTGATTCCTCTGGCAGAAGCCGTGTCCTGGCATCGGGTCACTCTGACCTTTACGCCCGGCGCCCGCACTGGCGTGCGTTTCAGCCGGTTGATCCTGCATCTGGAGGGCATCGCTTATGAAGCCTCGTGATCTGTGCCGCTGGCGGCCGCCGCTGTGGTCCGGGTACCGGCCCATGCGGGGCGCTTGGAACCTTGCTGCACTTTTACTGGCGGCGACCTGCTGCCTGGCCGGCTCGGCGTGGGCGCAGCCGGCGGGGACACAGCCGGCCGAAGACTGGGAGACGCAATCTGTGCGCGATCTCATGCGACAGGACTTGCAACGGGCGCTGGATGATGCCGCGCGTCCGGAGCCAACGGCCGGCTCGCGCGGGTCCCGGCCGGTTCCTGCACCGGTGCGCCCGCTGCTCGCGCCACGCCTGGTGGCGCTCTACGGCGTGGGCCGGGCGCTCATGGCCGAAGTCCAGGTGGGGCGCGACTCGTATCTGTATGTCCGTGGCCAGGCTTATCCGGCCGGGTATTCGGCCGACAGCACGGTCTATCAATTGCGCGGCATGAACGGCGCCTGCGTTCAGCTCGAGCGCGGCGAGGACCGTCATTCCCTGTGCTTGCGCATGCTGCTGGGCGAGGTGCAACCATGAAAGCGCCGATGTCTTCCTGGCTGCTGGCCGAGCCACCGGCGCCGTTCGATGCCTCGCGAGCCGGTGCGATCGATCATCCCGAGCAGATTGCGGCTCTGCAGCCCGCCGTGCGCCGACTGCTGCACCGGCCTCTGGGCACGCAGGGACTGGCGGACCGCTTTTGTCCGGTGGAGCGTGACGATGGCACCGTCACCTTGTTCACGCGTGTCGAGCATGTTGGCAGCGACCAGGCCGAGGCGCTGCTGCGTCGCATACAGGACACGGGTCATCGACTGTCCGCGCCGGACCGCTATGTGCTGCCGGCCGCGCTGCTCCTGAGCCTGTCGCGCAGCGCGGACAAGTTTCCGCTGTCCGGCACGGCATCGTCGCCTGCGGCGCAGCGCACACCCACGGCATTGTCGGGCGTTTTCCAGGATCTGTTGGAATGGGGTGTGCGCCATGGGGCGACCGACCTGCATCTGAACGTCGACAGGGCCGCACCCCAGTCCGAGGTCCGCTATACGGTTGCAGGCCGCTATGTGGCGCCCGAACGCTTTCGTCACATGCCGACCGATCTGCTCATGGACATGCTGTCGGTCGTATGGATGGATATCCAGGGCGGCAACGGGGCAGTCTTCGATCCGTTGATCGAGCAGCAAGGCAGCCTGCTGCGCCGGGTCGACGGCCGAGAGCTGCTGTTGCGCTGGGCTTCCCTGGCTTCGGATCGCGGGCCCGGCGTGTGCCTTCGGATCCTGGAGCGGGATGCCTGCCTGCAGGCCACCACGCTGCAGGCGCTGGGCTACCACGACCGCCAGGTCGCGCAGTTCGACCGCGTGCTGTGTGCGGAAGGCGGCGCGGTCGTGTTGGCGGGCACGGTGGGCTCCGGGAAGTCCACCACGCTGGCCACGCTGATTCGCGGGCTGCCGGAGCACCGCAAGATCATCACGCTCGAGGAGCCGGTGGAATACCGCATCTCGGGTGCCATCCAGAACACCATTTCCCGTGATCTGGACCGCCAGGCCCATGACCGTTATGCGGCCAAGCTGCGCACGCTCAAACGATCGGCCATGTCGGACGTACTGCTCGGGGAAATCCGCGACGCCGAGAGCGGCCTCGCGTTCATGGACCTGGCGGGATCGGGTGTCAACGTCTATACCACGGTGCACGCGCCGTCGGCGCGCGCAATCGTTGATCGGCTGGCATCCCGCTTCGTCGGGGTGCCGCGGGATTTTCTGGAAACGCCGGGAGTGCTGAAGCTGTTGGTGTTCCAGGTGCTGCTGCCGCGCCTGTGTTCGGGTTGCACATGCGCTGCTGATCCGAGCGAACTCGTGCGCCAGCAGGGTGGCGATCCGGCTCGCTGGCGCGCGTGGCTGGACTGGATCCAAGAGGGCTGGGATATCGCGCCCGCGGACCTGCGCCTGCGCAATCCGGCAGGTTGCGCCCGCTGCCGCCGGCCGCAACTGCCCGAGCTGGCCGGTTATGACGGCCGTACGGTCGCCGCCGAATTGCGCGAGCCCGGGCTGCCGTCGGCTGTCGCGGCGGACGATCCTTATCGTCCCGACCGGCATGACAGCGCGATGGCGCACGCCATGGAGAAGGTGGCGGCGGGACTGGTGGATCCGCGCGACGTGGAGCCGCGCTTCATGGCCTTCGAAACATGGGCGCTGCGCGTCCGGTCGGGCCGGCCATCGCCGGACCGGATGCGGCTCTTGCGAGGCTCGTCATGATGAGCCGTGCGCGCTGGCACCCTGTGCAAATGCGCCTGGATGCCTGGCGGTTTGCCGGTCGACGCGCCGATTATTTCGAATACTTGCACGCCGTACTTCGAGGCGCGGGCGGGCGACTCACGATCCGCGAACTCTTTGATCGCGACGCGCTGCGCCATGGCCCGCGGACGGTGCGCGGGCGGTTGTCCCGCGTCTGGTCCCGCGCCTGCGAAGCGGGCGGCGGGGATCTGTACGGCACCTGGCTGGGCAGCTTTCCGGTCGATGAACTGGCGTTGATCCGCGCAGCCCAGGCACACGGGAACGCGCGGTTGCTGGCCTGTTTCGAGGCGCTGGCCAGTCATCTGAACCTGCTCATCGCGGCCCAGCGCCTGCTCTGGACGTCGCTGGGCGCGGCGGCTGTGGCGGCACTGGTGGCCAGTGTGCTGGTGCTGGCGCTCCCCGCCTGGACCGTTCCATCGCTACGGCAAGCTTTTCAGGGGCTGCCGCCGGAATACCTGGGCGGCACGGCGCGGGCGCTGTTTTCATCCGCGGGCTGGCTGCGGAACTGGGGACCGGCGCTGCCCGTCTCCGTGATCGCGGTGGCCGGCTGGCTGCTGTACGCGCTGCCGCGCGGGTGTGGCGGCTGGCGCCGCCGGCTGGACCGCCATGGCCTGTGGAGACTCTACCGTCAGGTCCAGGCGCTGCGCCTGCTGGCGCTGGTGGCGATCCTGCTGCAGCCCGGCGCGGGCGGATCCCACCAGTTCCGGCCTGTGGTGGCCTTGTTCCTGAACCAGGCCAGCCCCTGGCTCGCCATGTACCTGCAGCGCGTCGTCCGACGAATCGACCAGGGCATGGCGGGGGCCGTCGCCCTCGACGTCGGCTTGCTGGACCCGGACCTGTACTGGTACCTGGAGGATATGACGGTCGCCTGCGGCTTGCCCGAGGCCCTTCGCCTGACTCACGAGCGCATGGCTCGCCTCTGGCTGTCGCGCATCCGGGCGCAGGCGCAGACGCTGCGCTGGATGGTGCTGCTGGGCGGCCTGGCGATCGTGCTGGGCATCGGTCTTTGGCACTATGCCGCGATCGATGAACTCAGGCGCGGCTGGATGATGTTTCACGCCGGCCAATGAGGGCCGGCGATTTGAGCCGGTGAGCCGGCAGGGGAAAACCATGCAACTGAATCATCAACCGAAGGACGTCCGGCTCGCCGCACGGCAGGGGCAGCGCGGATTTTCGCTTATCGAGGTGTCCATCGTCACGGCTATCGTGCTCCTGATCGCCGTGATCGGGATTCCGGCCATCGGCGGCTATGTCATGGAGAACAAGGTACCCAAGGTCGGCCAGGAACTGGCCCGCTTCGTCATGCACACCCGCGTCAATGCGGGCACATCCGGCGAAGCGCCGTACGATGGAATCGGAACACCGAGCCTGGCCGCTCTGGTGGCCGATTCCACCGTGCTGACCGCGGCGGCGGACGGTACGGTCCTGCATGGTCTGGGGGGCGGCGGGGCGGTCGAAGTTGAACCCACGGACGCCGGGGCCGGGTTTCTGGTTCGCCTGCGCCAGGTGAATCATGTGGCCTGCCCGTCGATCGCCTCGGTGCTGCAGCGCGTCGCTGATCGCATTGTCGTCAGTTCGGACGCCGGCCCTGCGCAGACGGTCAAGGACGTCAACATCGTCTACAGCGCTCTGGCGACTGAATCGGCCTGCGCCAAGGGCGACGTCAATCAGTTCGTGTTTCATGTCCACTAGCCGGCTGCACCTCCCGCTTCGCCGCGCGCCGCCGGGTACGCTCCCGGCGGGGCAACGCGGGTCGCTGCTGATCGAATTCATGGTGGTGGCGGCGCTGGCCTTGGCCCTGGCCGTCTGGGGCAGCCACGAATGGGCCGAACGCACGCGCGTCTTGCAGGCGCGCAGCCTGGCGGCCTGGATGGAGACGGCGCGGGATGCCGTCCAGGCCTACCTGTCGCGCGAATCCGCCCGTGTTGCACAGGGCGCATCCGCGGGTGGTGAAACCGGACCCGCCGACGCACCATGGCCCGCCCCGAGCTGGCACGATCTCCAGGCGCAGGGGTTCCTGTCGGCCGGCTGGCAGCAGCTCGGGCCGATGGGCCATGAGCTGGGATTGCGGATCTGGCGCAGCGGCGACTGCCCGCTGGAAAGCTGCCGCCTGAATGCGCTGGTATACACCCGCAGCGCCTTGCAGCGCCGATCCGGACAAATCGACGCGGCGCTGGTGGCCGAGTGGCTGCTGGCCGCCGGTGGCCGGGGCTTCGTGTTGTGGCCGAACAAGCCCTCAGTGTTCAGCGGGGCGGGGGAGCAGATCTCCGTGCCGGAAGGTGGCCCCTCGGAATGGAGGCCAGGGACGGTCGCGCTCTTTGCGGGGCAAAACCTCGGGCGCGGCCCGCTGGCCGGTGACGTCGGAGGCTCGCCTGATACCGAGGACTTCCTGCGCGTGCGGGACACGCGCGATCCCGACTTTCAGAACGGGATGACTGCAAAGGGGGTGGTCCGCAGCGACACCCGGGTCGTGGCCAAAGAAAGCATTGTGCTCGAGGACGGCTGGAAGGGCGGCACTGCCTGTCCGATCGAGGGTGCCGTGGGACGGGATCAGAACTATGCCGGCGTCCTGATCTGCCGCCAGGGCAAGTGGACCCTGGTGGCGCGGGCGACCGGCGGTGGCTACATGCTGAACAGCCGCCGGGGATGCAGGAACGTCCTGGGCACGCCCACCCCGAATCCTTATACCGGAGAATGCCTGTGTCCGGCCGGGTTCTCGATCCTGCAGGTATCCGAGAGCGGCTCCATGACGGCGCCCGATGGGCTCACCATGGGGTATCTCTGCATTCCGAACTAGATCCCCGCTACTTCCCGTTCCAGCCCGCGATCACGGCGCGTTCTTCGTCCGTCATCTTCGTCAGGTTGGCCAGCGGCATGTATTTGCTGCCCACCACCTGCTTGATCTGCGCGGCGTGCTGCGTGGCCTGGGCCGTCGTGTCCAGCATGATACCGGCGGGCGCCGAGGCAAAGCCCGGTTGGGTCGGCTTGGCGGAGTGGCATTCGACGCAGCGCGCCTGCAGGATGCCATGTACTTGGGCCAGGGTCACGCCGGCCGGTGTCGTGCCTGCCGCCGGGGCTGGCGCAGCCCCTGCCGGTGAGGCGACGCTGGGCGCCGCTTGGCCTCCCTGACCCACCGCCGCCCGACTCGCTGCCGTCTGACCCGCAGCGACCGGAGCCGGCGCGGGAGCCGGCGAAGGCGCCGCCATCCAGCCGATGATGGCCAGCAGAATGATGCCGGCCGTGGGATAGCGCAGGTCATTCTTGCCGGTATGGCGCAGCACGAAATACTGGCGGATGGCCGCGCCGGCAAAAATGAAGA
>DATNAI010000214.1:0-7028 GCA_035572875.1 Castellaniella sp.
TGTCCATTCCCAACGATCGCAAATACACGACCTCCCACGAGTGGGTCAAGGCTGACGGCGACTGTTTTCTGGTCGGCATTACCGACGACGCCCAGGACCAGCTCGGTGATCTGGTGTTCGTCGGCGACGTGCAGATCGGCGCCAAGGTCGCCGCTGGCGACAACGCGGCCGTGGTCGAGTCGGTCAAGGCCGCTTCCGACATCTATGCGCCGGTCGCAGGTGAAATCCTCGCCTTCAACGAGGCGCTGAACGACCAGCCCGGCCTCATCAACGAAGCAGCCTACGATCACTGGATCTTCAAGATCCGCGCCGACAATCCAGCGGATGTCGACGGGTTGCTGGATGCCGCCGCCTACGAGGCGCAGGCCTGAACTGAAATCGCAATACTCAGATTGATCCCGGAGAACTCCATGCTGCGCGATCCCGCCACGCATTCCGAATTTGTATCCCGTCATATCGGGCCGTCCGAAGACGATCAGCGAGCCATGCTGGCCGCGGTCGGCGTCGCCAGCCTGGATGCGCTGGTCCGTGAAGTCGTGCCGGGCAATATCTTGTCCGAGGCCCCGTACCTGGAACTGCCCGGCCCGCTGGGCGAGGTCGAGGCACTGGCGGACCTGAAGGCAGTGGCCGCCCATAATCAGGTGTTGCGCAGCTACATCGGCCAAGGCTATTACGGCACGTACGTGCCGCATGTCATCCTGCGCAACATCCTCGAGAATCCCGCCTGGTATACGGCCTACACGCCCTACCAGCCAGAGATTTCCCAGGGTCGCCTGGAGGCGCTTCTCGTCTATCAGACCATGGTGACAGATCTGACCGGCCTGGACATCGCCAATTCGTCCCTGCTGGACGAGGCGACCGCGGCGGCCGAGGCCATGACGCTGGCGCGTCGCGTTTCGCGGGCAAAGGCCAAGCATTTCTTCGTCTCCAGACACGTGCATCCGCAGACGCTCGAAGTCGTCCGCACACGGGCGGCGGGTCTGGACATCGAAGTGGTGGTGGGCGACGAGTCGCAGGGCCTGCCCGATTGTTTTGGCGTGCTGCTGCAATATCCCCATAGCCTCGGCGGCGTGGGCGACTATCGCGCGCTGGTCGAGCAGGCGCATGCCGCCGGCGCCGTGGTGGCGGTGGCTACGGATCTGCTGGCGCTGGCATTGCTCACGCCTCCTGGCCAGTGGGGGGCGGACATTGCCGTGGGCTGCACGCAGCGCTTTGGCGTTCCCATGGGATATGGCGGTCCTCACGCCGGGTTCATGGCCTGCAAGGACGCCTACAAGCGGCATCTGCCCGGTCGCCTGGTCGGGGTCTCACAGGACGCACGGGGCGAGCCTGCGCTGCGGCTGGCGCTGCAGACACGCGAGCAGCACATTCGCCGCGAGAAGGCGACTTCCAATATCTGCACGGCCCAGGTGCTGCTGGCGGTCATGGCGGCCATGTATGCCGTGTGGCACGGCCCGCGCGGCATTGCGCGCATCGCGCAGCGCGTGGCTACGCACACCGGGCAGCTGGCTGCCGCGCTGAAGGCGTGCGGCTTGACAGTCTGCAACGACACCCATTTCGATACGCTTTTGCTGGAGACGGGCGCGCGCACGCAAGCCGTGCTGGACGCTGCGGTGGACGGTGGCATGAATCTGCGCCATGTCGACGATTCCCACGTCGCGCTGTCGCTGGACGAGACGGTCGGCGAGGCCGACATCGAGACGCTGGTCGGCGTGCTGGCGGCCGCCACGGGCGCGCATCGCGTGGCACCGGATTTCACGCGGACGGACGACGGTATTCCGTCCGGCCTGCGCCGCCAAGGCGCGATTCTGGCGCATCCGGCCTTCTCGCGCGTGAAGTCCGAAACGGACATGCTGCGCTATCTGCGCTCCCTGGCCGACAAGGACCTCGCCCTCGATCGGACCATGATTCCGCTCGGCTCCTGCACCATGAAGCTGAACGCCACCGCCGAAATGATCCCGGTGACGTGGCCCGAGTTCGGCCATATGCATCCTTTCGCCCCCGCCGGGCAGGCCCAGGGCTACCAAGAACTCATCGATCGCCTGTCGGCGGCCCTGTGCGAAATCACGGGATATGACCGCGTCAGCCTGCAGCCCAATTCCGGTGCTCAAGGCGAGTACGCTGGCTTGCTCGCCATCCGTGGCTATCATCAGGCCAACGGCGAGCACCAGCGCAATGTCTGCCTGATTCCGGCTTCGGCGCATGGCACCAATCCCGCGTCGGCTCATCTGGCGGGCATGGACGTCGTGGTCGTGGCCTCATCGGGAGACGGCAGCATCGACATGGACGATCTGCGCGCGAAGATTGCCCAGGCAGGCGACAGGCTCGCCGCGCTCATGATCACCTATCCGTCCACGCACGGGGTGTTCGAGACGACGGTCACTGAAATCTGCGATCTGATCCACGCGGCAGGCGGGCAAGTCTACCTGGACGGCGCCAACATGAACGCCCTGGTGGGCGTGGCACGGCCCGGTCGTTTTGGTTCGGACGTCTCTCATTTGAACCTGCACAAGACCTTCTGCATTCCCCACGGCGGCGGCGGCCCGGGCGTGGGCCCGGTGGCGGTGCGCGAACACCTGGCGCCTTACCTGCCGGGGATTGTGGGCGAAGACGGTCGTCTGCCGGCCGGCCAATCCGGTCCCGTGTCGGCGGCGCCCTACGGTTCGGCCAGCATTCTGCCGATCTCGTATATGTACATCGCCATGATGGGCGCGAGCGGTTTGCGGCGCGCGACTCAGGTGGCGATCCTGAACGCCAACTACCTGGCTACGCGCCTTGCGCCGTACTACCCCATCCTGTACGCGGGGGCCAACGGCCGCGTGGCGCACGAGTGCATTCTGGACGTCCGGCCCATCAAGGAAGCCAGCGGCATCGACGCCGAGGACATTGCCAAGCGCCTGATGGATTACGGGTTTCACGCGCCGACCATGAGCTTCCCGGTTCCGGGTACGCTGATGGTAGAGCCCACGGAATCCGAAGGTCTGGAAGAACTGGACCGCTTCATCGAGGCCATGATCGCCATCCGGGCGGAAATCGCCGCGGTCGAACGTGGTGAACAGACGATCGAGGACAACGTGCTGGTGAATGCGCCGCATCCGGCGTCAGTACTGCTGGTGCGGGATTGGACCCATCCCTATACGCGGGAACAGGCGGCCTACCCGGTTCCTGGGCTGGCAGCGCGCAAGTACTGGCCCCCGGTTGCTCGGGTGGATAATGCCTGGGGGGACCGGAACCTGAGCTGTGCCTGCCCGCCGGTGGAGGCCTATTTGCCGGACGAGGAACACGTCACGGCCTAGGGCGGTCGCGGGGACTTCGGGCCGGCAGGCCCGATGCGCTTTCCATTCGGCCCCGCCGCTGCGGCGGGGCCTTTCTGCATCACATGAGAAGAGGAGACTTCGATATGCCGTTCGTCAACATCAAGATCACACGTGAAGGCGCGACTGCGGAACAAAAGGCCAAGCTCATCCAGGGCGCGACCCAACTTCTGGTGGACGTGCTGGGCAAGAACCCCAAGACCACCTTTGTGGTGATCGAGGAAGTCGATACCGATAGCTGGGGAATCGGGGGCGAGACCGTGACCACGCTGCGGGCGCGCGCGAAGGCTCAGTCCGGGAAGTCCTGACGCCGAGGAGCGGCGCTGCGGTATCGGCGGTACGAGTACCGGCCGCCGCCGTTCGTGAATCCGCTGGCCACGAAAGACATTGCCCCTGTCTCGCGCAACGCGAGACAGGGGCAAGTCGTCTATGGCCGAAGCTGTAAGACGGGGAGGCCGGATCTCCGACCCGGACGGGCTCTCAAGCGACCTCGCCCAGAACCTCCGACACGGTATCGAACAGCTCGTGGATCTGGGATTCTTCGATGATGAGCGGTGGCGAGAAGGCCAGCGTGTCGCCGGTGTAGCGCACCAGGACGCCCCGGTCGAAGCAGCGCGAGAAGATCTCGGCGGCGCGGGCACCCGGTGCGCCTTCGCGCGGCGCGAGCTCGATGCCGGCCACCAGCCCGATGTTTCGGACGTCTATCACGTTCGGACGACCGCGCAGGCTGTGAGCAGCATCCTCGAAGAGCTTGGACAGCGAGTCGGCGCGCTGGAACAGTCCGTCGCGCTCGTAGATATCCAGCGCCGCCAGGATGGCCGCCGTCGCCATGGGGTGCGCCGAATAGGTGTAGCCGTGGAAGAACTCGATGCCGCTGTGGCTGGCCGACAGGATGGCGTCGTAAATGCCGCGCTGTACGGCCACGGCGCCGGCCGGAATGGCTGCGTTGCTGATGCCCTTGGCCATCGTGATCAGATCCGGCGTGACGCCAAAGTGCCCGCTGGCGGTGGCGGCGCCGAGCCGGCCGAAGGCCGTGATGACTTCGTCAAAAATCAACAGGATGCCGTATTTCGACGTAATTTCACGCAGGCGCTCCAGGTAACCGACGGGCGGCACGAGCACGCCCGTGGATCCCGCCATGGGTTCCACGATGACGGCAGCGATGGTGGAGGCGTCGTGCAGGGCCACGATGCGTTCGAGTTCGTCGGCCAGATGTGCGCCCCATGCGGGCTGCCCGCGGGAGAAGGCGTTGTGGTCGGGCGCATGCGTGTGCTGCAGGTGATCCACACCCGGCAGCAGTACGCCTGAAAATGTCTTGCGATTGGGAGAAATCCCGCCGACGGAAATCCCGCCAAAGCCTACGCCATGGTAACCGCGTTCACGCCCGATGAGGCGGGTGCGCTGGCCTTCGCCACGCGCGCGGTGGTAGGCCAGGGCAATCTTCAGGGCAGTGTCCACGGATTCCGACCCGGAATTCGTGAAGAAGATGCGGTCCAGGCCGTCCGGCATGAGCGCCGCCACGCGCGACGCTGCGCGGAACGAGTCTTCGTGACTGATCTGGAAGCTGGGCGCGTAGTCCAGTTCGCGGGCCTGGCGCGTGACGGCCTCGATGATCTCCGGACGGGCGTGTCCGGCGTTCACGCACCACAGGCCGGCCGTGCCGTCCAGGATGCGGTGGCCGTCCGCCGCCGTGTAGTACATCCCCTGTGCACTTTTGAGCAGCCGCGGGTTCGCCTTGAACTGGCGGTTTGCCGTAAACGGCATCCACAGATTGGACAGATCGATGGGAGGGGATTGCGTGCTCATTGCGGCCTCATGGACGAATGTGGAAGTGGACATAAGAACCTCTCATTCTGGGCCAGACACGCGCGGCTCACAAGCGCACTTTCCCTGATGGGATGGAAGGCCTCTGACGCACGGCCGCATTCCGCCCCCCGCGACGAGCCAGGGCGACGAGCCACGCCGACGAGCCACGCCGACGAGCCACGGCGACGCGGCGGAGGGCCGCCTCGAACCGCGGCTGCCGGGTCAGCGGATCCGCTGATAGGTCACGAAATCGAACGCCAGGCCGTTTTCGGGTGGCTGCGGCAGGCGTTCCGCTTCGCGCCATTGCTGGTTGGGCACGGCCGGAAACCAGGTGTCGCCGTCGATTGAAGCGTGGATTTCCGTGGCAATGATTTCGTCGGCCAGGGGCAGCGCGAGCTGAAAGAGCTGCTCGCCGCCGATGATGCAGACCCGGTGCGCGCCGGCGCATGCGGCCAGCGCGGCGTCCAGGCTGGCGAACCGTTCGGCGCCCTCGGCGGTGAAACCCGCGTCGCGGCTGAGCACCAGATTGCGGCGCCCCGGGAGCGGCTTGCGTGGCAGCGATGCCCAGGTCTTGCGCCCCATCAGGATGGGGTTGCCCAGCGTGCTGCGCTTGAAGTGGGCCAGATCGGAGGACAGGTGCCAGGGCATGGTTCCGTCCCGCCCAATGACCCGGTTGTCGCAGTAGGCGACGACCAGACGGATGAGCGGGCGGGTGGCGGAAGCAGGATCGTTCATGCGCGCAGTGTAACCCGGCCGTCGGGCCTTTCCGTGCCCGGGCGGGGATGTGGGGTGACGCGGCCTCTCAGTTCGATCCGTCCTGGTTCGGAGGCGCGTCACCCATCCGCTCGACGGCCTGGCCGGTACAGCGGCGGAGCAGCTCGGCGATGGGTCCCTGGTCCAGGACCAGACCGGGGGCCAGGTCCTGAAGCGGCCGCAGCACGAACGCCCGCTCGTGCATGCGGGGGTGGGGCACCGTCAGCAGCGGCTCCCGGATGTGGCGTCCGTCATACCACAGCAGGTCCAGATCCAGCGTGCGCGGTGCGTTGCGGTAGGGGCGTTCGCGCCCGTGCCGATGTTCGAGGGCCTGCAGCGCGACCAGTAAGGCCAGCGGTGAGTGAAGTGTCCGGATCTCGGCTACGGCATTCACATAATCCGGTCCCGAGCTGTCCACCGGCGCTGTGCGGTAGAGCGCCGACAGGCGCAGGAATGGAATTCCGGGATCCTGGCGCAGCGCGCCGGCGGCTTCCAGGACGCTGGACGCCGCATCGCCCAGGTTGGCGCCCAGGCCGACATAGGCCAGCAGGGGCGCGGATCCGTCCGGTCCGGCGGGCGTGCGGGTCGGGGTCATTGCGGGGCGGTCGCTATTCGCCGAGCGCGTTGCCGCTGGGAAGAGAATCGTCGGGAGAAGCGGCTTCTGATGAGCGTCTGCCACGCCGTTTCGGCTCGTCGTTTCCGACCGTTGCGTCCGGGTGCGGGCTCGTGCCGGAGGCGTCATCCGAAGATGCCGCGGCGTCCGGCGTGCGGTGCCGGCGTCGGCGGCGCCGCGTCGTACCGGCCGTCAGGCGCCGCGCACCCGAGTGTCCCGCCTGCCATGTGTCGATCATCTGTGAGCGGCGCTCGTCCCCGCTGTTGGACAGATCCATCCACCATTGCGCCAGCACGCTGTCGACTTCGCGCGCTTCCGCGCGCAACTGCAAGAAATCGACCGACGCGCGGAAGCGAGGCTGTTCCATCATGCGCCAGATGGAACGGACCGTTGCGCGCTCGAAGCGCGCCTGCATGAGCCAGATCTCGCGCATGTCGGCCTGGTGACGCCGTTGGATGGCGAGCTTGTCCATCTGTGCTTCGATCACCGAATCGGCGGCGCGAATCAGCGCCTCGTTGCGCTGGACGCCCTGGGCGACTTCC
>DATNAI010000215.1:0-6728 GCA_035572875.1 Castellaniella sp.
CGCGGCCTGGGCGATGACCGCCTGCGCCTCGACCTTGGCGGCCGCCGCATCGACCGGCGCGGCTGCGCTCACGGTGCGCTTCTCGATGCGCTTCTCGGGCGCGGCGTTGAGCACGATGCGATGCACGTAGATGCCCGGCAGATGAATCTGGTCGGGATCCAGCTCGCCGGTTTCGACGATCTTCTCCACCTCGACGATGCAGATCTTGCCGGCCATGGCCGCGGCCGGGTTGAAGTTGCGCGCCGTCAGGCGGAAGCGCAGGTTGCCCGACTTGTCGGCCACGTCGGCCTTGACCAGCGCGACGTCCGGCAGGAGGGCGCGTTCCATCACGTAGGTCTCGCCGTCGAACTCGCGCAGCTCCTTGCCCTCGGCCACCAGGGTGCCGACACCCGTCTTGGTGAAGAACGCCGGAATGCCCGAGCCGCCCGCGCGCAGCTTCTCGGCGAGCGTGCCTTGCGGCGTGAATTCGAGCTCGAGCTCACCGGCCAGGTACTGGCGCTCGAACTCCTTGTTCTCGCCGACGTAGCTCGCCACCATCTTCCGGATCTGGCGCGTGCCCAGCAGCTTGCCCAGCCCGAAATCGTCCACCCCGGCGTTGTTGCTGACGCAGGTCAGATCATGCACCCCAGAATCCCGCAGTGCGGCAATCAGGGCTTCGGGAATGCCACACAGGCCAAACCCGCCCACGGCGATCATCTGACCGTCGGCTACCACGCCGCGCAATGCGTCGGCGGCAGTTTTATAGACTTTATCCATACGACGTTTCCTTCAAGACCAATCAACCAAGAATCCGGAGGCGGCCCCACGCAGGGTTCAGGAACCCGCAAAATGACCACCCGTCATTCAGAAAAACAGCCCTGCAGGGCCTGGAGCTCATCGGGCGTCCAGGGAACCGGCCGCTGCGTCCGCACATCGACACAGACCAGGACGTTGCGGCTCCGGGCATGAACACACTGGCGGTCTTCAGCATCCACGATCCAGCCGTCGAGTTCCATGCTGCTGCGGCCCGTGCGCGCCCGTTTCAGTCCCACGATGACAGAGGCAGGATACAACAGAGGCTTGAGAAAATCACACGAGGTGTGGGCGAGCACCAGGGCCCGCTGCGAAAAGCCGTCCGGGTGCATCCGGGCGAACAGGCGAACACGGGCTTCCTCGAAATAGCGGAAGTAGAGCGTGTTGTTGACGTGATGCAGGGAGTCCATGTCGCCCCACCGAAGCTCGATCCGGGATTCGAAGACCCCGGAAGGCATTTGAATATCAATGGGTTCCGACGGCATCGCCCGACTCCTGATGGTGACCGCGGCAGCGGCTGTGACAAGCGCCAGTATAACGATCTGCAATACAATGGCCGGCAATCAACCGGGGGCTATCGGCCCACCGGCCCCCCACGCCAATCCATTCCGGGAGCCACCTAGCCATGACTGAACGCGAATCGATGGAATACGACGTGGTCGTCGTCGGCGGAGGACCCGCCGGCCTGTCGGCCGCCATCCGGCTCAAGCAGCTCGCTGCCGAACGCGGCCAGGAAGTCAGCGTCTGCGTGCTGGAAAAGGCCGCCGAGATCGGCGCGCAGGTGCTCTCGGGCTGCGTCATGGATCCGCGCGCGCTGACCGAATTGATCCCCGACTGGAAGGAACGGGGCGCGCCGCTGGATGTCGCCGTAACGGAAGACCGTTTCCTGTTTCTCACAGAGACCGCCTCCCGCAGCACGCCGGCATGGCTGCTGCCCGACTGTTTCCGCAACCACGGCAACTACATCGTCCGGCTGGGTTACGTCACGCGCTGGCTGGGCGAGCAGGCCGAGGCTCTGGGCGTGGACGTATTCCCGGGCTTTGCCGCCGCGCAGATCCTCTACGACGAGAGCGGAACGGCCGTGCGCGGCATCGTCACCGGCGACATGGGCGTGGCGCGGGACGGCACGCCTACGGACGCCTACCAGCCGGGAATGGAGCTGCTGGGCCGCTACACCGTCTTTGCGGAGGGGTCGCGCGGCCACCTCGGACGCCAGTTGATCGAAAAATTCCGCCTGGATGCCGGCCGCGACCCGCAAAGCTACGCAATCGGCCTGAAGGAACTCTGGGAGGTCGAGCCGGGGAAGGCCCATCCGGGGCTGGTGATGCACACCGCCGGGTGGCCGCTGGACTCGGACACCTACGGCGGTTCGTTCCTGTACCACTTGCGCGATAACCTCGTCGCCGTGGGGCTGGTCGTGGGGCTGGACTATGCCAATCCCTGGCTGTCCCCATTCGACGAATTCCAACGCTACAAGACCCACCCGGCCATCCGGACCACGTTCGAGGGCGGCAAGCGCATCGCCTACGGCGCGCGGTCGCTGACGGCGGGCGGCCTGCTTTCGTTGCCCAAAATGTGTTTTCCGGGCGGCGTGCTCGTGGGTTGCGAGGCCGGCGTGTTGAACGCATCCCGCATCAAGGGCAGCCATTCCGCGATCAAGACCGGCGCGCTGGCCGCCGAGGCGGCCTTCGAGGCGCTGGCGGCGGGCCGCCGCCACGACGAGCTTACGGCCTACCCGGCCGCTTTCGAGCGTTCGTGGCTGCACGCCGAGCTGAACAAATCGCGCAATTTCAAGCAGTGGTTCAAGAAAGGACGCACGATCGGGACGCTGATGACGGGGGTGGAGCAGTGGCTGCTGAAGGGCAACATCCCGTGGACCATTCATCACGACAAACCCGATCACGCCTGCCTGCAGCCCGCGTCGCAATGCCCGCGCATTTCGTATCCCAAGCCCGACGGCAAGCTGACCTTTGATCGGCTCAGCTCGGTATTCATCTCGAACACCCACCACGACGAGAACGAGCCGGTCCACCTGACACTGAAGGATGACACCGTCCCCGTGGCCGTGAACCTGGCGAAATACGCGGGGCCGGAGGCGCGCTTCTGCCCCGCCGGGGTCTACGAATACGTGAAGACCGAATCGGGCGGAGACCGCCTGCAGATCAATGCGCAGAACTGCGTTCACTGCAAGACCTGCGACATCAAGGATCCCACTCAGAACATCGTCTGGGTGACGCCCCAGGGCGGTGAGGGCCCGGTCTACAACGGGATGTAGAGCCAGCAGGCGCCAGCATGCCCGGCGGCCGCCGCCTTCAGGTCTGGGCGTTTGCCTGGGCGGACAGCACGGCTGCCAGATCCAGCGATCTCATCGAATCGACCGCCATTTCCCAGCGGCCCTCGGCGCACAGGCCGCTCATGCCGGCCTGCTCGTAGCCATCCAGCGCGGCCCGCACACAGGCGTCGCGCACGGCCTCGGCCAGCAACCGCCGGGCCTCGTCGTCCACAAGCTGCGTCATCGTTCAGTCCCTTTTTGGTGCGTCCGAATGCATTCTACCCCCGGGGGTCAAGGCCTCCAGGGGTAGACAGGAATCGGGGAGGACAGCCGCCCGGTGAGCCGGACCGCCGGGCCTGCCTCAGTCATGTGACCGGAGCGGGCCGGCTTTCGCGGGTCAGCCCTGGACCTGCTTGCGGATGTCTTCCACCACCGAGGCGTTGGCCAGCGTGGTCACGTCGCCCACGTCGCGTCCATTGGAGATCGACGCCAGCACCCGGCGCATGATCTTGCCCGACCGTGTCTTGGGCATGTCGGGCACCACGTGCACCCGGCTCGGCTTGGCGATCTTGCCGATGATGTCCTCGCAAGCCTGATTGACCGCCTTCACGATGGCGTCGGAAGAGGCCGTCGATCCCGCCGCCAGCGAGACGTAGACCTCCGGAACCTTGCCCTTGATCTCGTCGTTGACCGCCACCACCGCGGCCTCGGCCACGTCCGGCACCGTCAGGCACGCCGACTCGATCTCCTTGGTCCCGAGGCGGTGGCCGGATACGTTGATCACGTCGTCGATACGGCCCAGAATGCGGAAATACCCGTCCTGGGCCTGCATGGCGCCATCTCCCGACATGTAGGGCCAGTCGCGCCAGTCCTTGCTGTCCGGGTTCTTGCAATAGCGCTCGAAGTAGGTCTTCACGAAGCGTTTGTCGTCACCCCAGATGGTCTGAATGATTCCGGGCCACGGGTTGCGGATGCACATGTTGCCCGCCTTGTTCGAGCCGGCCGGCAGCTCGTTGCCGTCTTCGTCGTAGATGACCGGGTAGACGCCCGGCAAGGCCGGGCCGGCGCTCCCCGGCTTCATCTTGTCCAGGGCCGGCAGCGTGCTGCACAGGAAGCCGCCGTTTTCCGTCTGCCACCAGGTATCGCAGATCACCGCCTTGCCCTTGCCGATCTGCTCGTAGTACCAGCGCCAGGCGCTGGGCTCGATGGGCTCGCCCACCGTCGTCATGTGCTTGAAGTTCTGCGGTCCCTTGATGGGTTCTTCCGGCCCTACGCGGCGCAGTGCCCGGACGGCGGTCGGCGAGGTATGGAAGATATTCACGCCCAATTGCTCGGCAATGCGCCACGGGCGGTTCATGTCCGGGTAGGTGGGCACGCCTTCGTAGACCACGCTGGTGGCCGCCAGCGCCAGCGGGCCGTAGACGATGTAGGAGTGACCCGTGATCCAGCCGATGTCGGCCATGCACCAGTAGGTGTCTTCCGGATGAATGTCCTGCACCCACTTGGAAGTGCCGGTCACATAGGCCAGGTAGCCGCCCGTGCGGTGCTGGCAGCCCTTGGGTTTGCCCGTGGTGCCGCTGGAATACATCAGGAACAGGGGCGCTTCCGGATCCAGATGCTCGGGCGCCACGCGCTGGCCCCGATATTGCTTGAGCACATCATTGATGAACACGTCGCGGCCTTCGACCATCGGCGTGGCCGCGCTGTATTTGCCGGGATAACGCTGCCAGACCAGAACCTTGTCGACTTCCTGACCGAGATCGTGGGCTTCCTGCACGGCAATGTCGGCCTTTTCCTTGTGGTCGATCAGATGGCCCGAACGCCAGTAAGCATCACACGTGATCAGGTACCGGCTGCCCGAATCCTGGATGCGCTGGCCAGCGGACTTGCCCGAGAAGCCACCGAACACCTGGGAGTGAATGATGCCCAGGCGGGCGCAGGCCAGCATGGTGATCGGCAGGTCCAGGGTCATGGGAAGGTGCAGCGTCACGCGATCGCCGGCCTTCAGGCCGCAATAATCGCGCAGCAGCGCGGCCATCTCGTTGACCCGAACATAGAGTTCCTGGTAGGTCATGGCGACCGGCGGCTCATCCTCGACCTCGCTCACGAAGATAAAGGCCGCCTTGTTGCGGTATTTGTCCAGGTGACGATCCACGCAGTTGTAGCAGGCGTTGATCTTGCCACCGGTGAACCACTTCCAGAACGGGGGGTTGCTGGTATCCAGGACCTGCTTGTAAGGCTTGAACCAGGTGAGCATGTCGGCGTATTCGCGGTAACAGTCGGGGAAGTTCTCCTCGCCAAAGCGCTTGCGAATGTCCGGATCCTTCATGTTGGCCTGGTCGATGAAGGACTGCGACGGCTTGAAATAGCTTTCTTCCTGCCACAACACCGCGATCTGGGCCTCGTTGGCGGCCGCATCGTCACGGTTCACGGTTTTGTCTGTCATGTCTCTTTCCCTTTCTCCAAAGCGAGCCGCGCACAGCGTTCTTCGAACTTGCGTCAAGGAAACCGTTCCCCGGCCCAAACACATCGATAATAATAGCGACTTTCACGCCAGACGCACTACGCGCCGAAGCGGCAGACACGCCACGATTCCCCCTGCGGCGGCCCGCCAGATCCGGCCCAAGTCGGGCACGCTGCCACCGTACTGCCCGAGTCTTACTCCATACTGACAGCGGCCTCACCGCTGGATGCATCGCGCGCCCGCACCCCGCGATCGAAATCCAGGCGAGCAAGCTGCAGCAGGCCCCCCAGGAAGAAGACCCCCGTGGCCAGCAAGGCCACGCGGTGGTTGCCACCCGTGGCCCACACCAGGAGTCCATAACACAAGGGGCCGACCACCGCCGACAGCTGGACGGCGAACGTCCAGAGCGCGAAGAACTCCGCCGGGCGCCGGCGCGGCGAGAGCACTCCCACCATGGCACGCGCCGCGCTCTGGCTGGTGCCCATGCACAGGCCTGCAAGCCCCGCCGCCGTCCAGAACAATGCGGGCGAATGACCCAGGGCGGCAAGCAGCACCATGACGATCCAGCCCGACAGGGTAAGGGCCAGCGCCCGGCGATGGCCGATCCTGTCCTGCACGTAGCCGAAGCTGAAGGCACCCACCGCCGCGCCGATATTGACCAGGAACACCAGCAGCATGGTCCGCTGCAGGGTGAAGCCCATGACTTCGGTGGCATAGACCGACGCCAGCGTGATCACCACGGTGATTCCGGCCTGATAGCTGGCAATGCACATGAGCAGTCGCCGAAAGTCGGGGAAATCGCGGCGCGTCTCCCGCCAGGCGCGGCGCAGCTGGGCCAGCATGGACGACGCGGCCTGCACGTCGCCGGCCCCCGGTTCCCGCAGCCAGAGAAACGACGGTACGGCTGCCAGGGCAAACACGCCGGCCGTGAGCAGCATGATCCAGGGGACATAATGCGGCGCTCCCAGGCCCTCGGCCCCGGCCGAAGCCGCCACCCACAACGACAGCCCCAGGGTGAGCATCCCGCCGCAATAGCCGAAGCTCCACCCCCAGCCGGACACTCGCCCCATGGACTCCGGACGCGCCAGGCTCGGCAGGAAGGAAGCCACGGCGGACTCGCCGATGCAGTAGCAGACATTGGACAGCGCGAGCCACAGCAGGCCCCACGCGATGTCGCCCGGCGCCACGCTTGCCAGCACG
>DATNAI010000216.1:0-7926 GCA_035572875.1 Castellaniella sp.
TTGGAACGGCTATCAGGATAGACACCCAGTCGGGTGGAGCCTAGTCGGTCACCGAACAACGGGTCTTCACGAATCGTGAATGTCGCGCGCGCCCACCCACTCCTGCCGCTGCATGAGCTCGCGTGCCACGTCACGCATCACGACACGGGCCGCCAGCGCGGCCGGCGACAACTCGTCATCCGACAGACTGACCAGCAAGTTGCGGCGCATCAAGCCGGGATCGGAAACCCGGGCCATGCACAGGTCCGCGTGCGCCACCCTCCGGATGGCGACCCCGGGCTGGATCGTAGCCAACAGCCCCGCACCGACCACATCCATCAGCATGGCCAGCGAATCGATCTCCAGGGCGATCTTCAAGCCCAGGAACTGGCGGTCGGCCACCGACGTCAGCACGCTGCGCAGCCCATGCAGGTGTGTGGGCATCGCCAGCGGAAGATCCGCAAGATCGGCCAGAGCCACCTCGTCGCCGGGCGGAAAATGCTCGAATCCGCGCGCGGCGATGAGATAGAGATTTTCTTCCAGCAGCGGGATCACGTTCCAGCGATGACCGGCCTCGTCGTTGAACAGGATGGCCAGATCCAGTTGCCGTGCGTTGAGCATGGCCGCCAGATGCCCCGACAACGATTCCACCAGATGAAAACGAACGTCCGGATAGCGATGACGCATGGCACGGATGAGCGGCAGCCCCATGACCGATGCCGTGGTGGGGGCCAAGCCGACACTGACGTAGCCCGACAGGCGCGCCTGCCGCGCCGCGCGCGCCGCTTCGTCGATGTTGCGCAAGGCAAGCTGGGCCTGGCGAAAAAAAGCGATCCCCGCATCGGTGGGAATGGCCCCCAGATGAGTGCGCTGCAGCAGCCGGGTGGACAGTTCCGATTCGAGCCGGCTGATCTGCTGGCTGAGCGCCGAAGTCACCACCCCGAGCTCCCGGGCGGCCTTGCCCAGACTGCCGCGCTCGACGACACAGACGAAATAACGCAGTTGACGGATTTCCATCGCCCGATCTTATCGGGGAAGCGCGGGCCGCGTCCACCCGGCCGGCAGCAAGCCGGCGGGCCGGATCGCCGAACCGGTCCGCGCCACGCTTTCGGAACCAATCCGGTCTCCCGGCCGTCAAACAGTCCCACCGGACGCGACGGCGCAGCACAAATAGTGCCGGACGGCTACAGTGTCTCCATCGCGCACTTTCCGGCGTGCCGACCTTCCCTACACGGCCTCTCATGACATCTCTCAAAGCGATCTTCCTGTTGACTGCCCTGCTGTTGCTGCCCGGCCTCGGCCGCGCCGCGCCGCCGCAACCCGCCGGTACCCCGTCGCCAGCCGCCGCGATACCGCTTCCGGGAGGGATCCATGAAGTCGTCCTCATTCAGGGCGTCACCGAATACACATTGGACAATGGCCTGACGGTCCTGCTCGCACCCGATGATTCGCGGGCGCAGACCACGGTCAACATGAGCTATCGCG
Organism: Castellaniella sp.; assembly: GCA_035572875.1. Classification (GTDB taxonomy): domain Bacteria; phylum Pseudomonadota; class Gammaproteobacteria; order Burkholderiales; family Burkholderiaceae_B; genus Castellaniella. The sequence continues at coordinate 1,465 of DATNAI010000216.1, forward strand.
TGGGTTCGCGCAACGAGGGGCCCGGGGAGACGGGCATGGCCCATCTGCTGGAGCACCTCCTGTTCCGGGGCACACCGACCCATCCCGATGCGCTGGCTGAATTCTCGCGTAAAGGCTTGGCGGCCAACGGCTCCACGACCGTGGATCTGACCAACTTCTACGCCACATTCGCCAGCGACGCCCGGACGCTGCGCTGGTTCCTGAGCTGGCAGGCCGACGCCATGATCAATGCTCCAATCACCAAGGCGGACCTGGATGCGGAGATGACGGTGGTGCGCAACGAAATGGAGCGCGATGAAAACAGCGCCTTCAGCTCTCTGCTGCAACAGACGAACGCGGCGGCGTACGTCTGGCACCCCTATGGGCGCGCCGTCGTGGGGGCACGCTCGGACGTGGAACATGTGGACGTCACGCAGTTGCGCGCCTTCTACCACCGGTACTACCAACCCGACAACGCCGTACTCATCGTCGCCGGACGCTTCGACCCCCATCAGGCCTTGCAGTGGATTGCGCAGGACTTCGGGTCCATGGCCCGGCCCACACGCACGCTGCCCCGGGAATACACCATTGAACCCGTGCAACAGGGCGCGCGCGCGGTGACGCTGCGCCGCATCGGCGGCAGTCCCATCGCGATTGCCCAATACCATATCCCGGAGGCCGCCAGCGACGCGTTCACGGCGCTGTCGATTGGCAGCGACATGCTGGCCGACAGTCCCTCGGGGCCCTTGTACCAGGCGTTGGTCCAAAGCGGCGAAGCGAGCACCGTATTCGGCTTTGCCCGGGCCATGAAGCAGCCCGGCTACATGATCTTCGGCGCTCAGCTCCAACCCGGCACCGATGCCCAGGCGGCACTTCACACGTTGGAGACCACGCTGGAGTCGGACGGCATCGCCCGGCTGGATGAAGCCTCGCTCACGCGGGCGCGAACAGCGTGGCTGAATCAATGGAAGCAGACTTACAACCAGCCGGCCAGCCTCGCCGACGCGCTCTCGGACGCCGTCGCAGAGGGCGACTGGCGGCTCTTTTTCATCGAGAAGTTGCGTGTACAAGCTTTGACTCTGGACGCTGTCCGCACTCAACTGAGGACATGGCTGCTGCCGGCCAACCGCACCAGCGGCCTCTATCTGCCTACCGCCGCACCCAAGGACGCGCCTACCGCACCGGCAGCAGCCCTTGCCCCCTGGATCAGCAAGCTCGGGACCGGGACGACGCGGACCGCGGTCGCCGCCTTCGACACCAGTCCAGAAGCCGTCGATGCCGCCACGCAACGCAGCACGCTGAAGCTCGCCAACGGCGCTGTCAAGCTTGCACTTCTGCCCAAACCGTCAGCCGGCGAGCGGGTACAGGCGGTATTGCAGCTTCGATGGGGCACCGCGGAGCAGTTGCGTGGACTGAATCTGGTCCCCGAAGTCACGGCGGCCATGCTGACGCGCGGAACGCGGGACATGAGCCGCCAGCAGATCGAAGACCGGCTCAATACGCTGGACGCGGAGTTGTCCTTCCGCGCCGACGGCAACGTGCTGACGGCACGCCTGTCCAGCGGACGCGCGCAGTTTCCGGACCTGCTGGATCTGACTTTTCGTCTGCTGCGCGATGCGTCCTTTCCGGCACCGGAACTGGCCAAGATCCAGCGCAGCCTGGCGGTGAACGTCGAGAACCAGTCGTCCAGCCCGAGCTTCCTGGTGCGCAACGCGCTGGACCGGCACGACCAGCCGTGGAAACCGGATGACATCCGCTACGAAGCCACACCGCAGCAGACGCTCGAGTGGTCCAAAAAACTGACCTCGCAAGACCTCCAACACTTCCACGACGAATTCTACGGTGCGGGCGACATCACCATGGCTGCGGTGGGCGACTTCGACCCGGCCACCGTCACGCAACATCTGAAGGCCGGCCTGAGCGGATGGAGAGCCGCACCGCCCTATCAGCGGATCCCCGACCCCTGGTATGCCATGAAGCCGGACGTTTTCCGCATCCCCACGCCCGGCAAGGCGAACGCCGACTACCGGGCTACATTGCCCGTGAAACTGCAGGACACCGATCCCCGATGGCCGGCCCTCTTGCTTGCCAACTATCTGTTGGGCGGGTCGGAGGACTCATTGCTCTGGCAACGCGTACGGGTCAAGGACGGCCTGTCTTACAGCGTCGGGAGCAATCTGAGCGTCTCTTCGTGGGAACCGTCGGGCGACTGGACCTTCTTTGCCAGCATGGCTCCGCAGAATGCCGACTCTCTGAAACGGGCCGTACGGGATACGCTGGATGCGGCACTCCAGACCGGCTTCACGCAAGCCCAGGTGGATCAGGGCGTCAAGTCGCTGCTCAACTATCTGCAGCTTGGACGCTCCAGCGACGGATACCTGAGCAGCCGTTGGAGCGACTACCTCGAAACCGGTCGAAGCTTTGCCTGGCAGCAGCATATCCAGGAAAAACTGCAGGCATTGACAGCCGATCAGGTCAACGCCGCGATGCGCGACATCCTGAAGCCCGACGCCCTGAGCATTGCCATTGCCGCAGCCCCCGGCATTGCCACCGAGCACTGACCCGGCATGCAAAAGCCCCCGGATAGTACTTTCCGGGGGCTTTCTCAAAGACATCCACAGGGCGGTACATAGGCCGTCACGAGAAAAAGTTCTTCACCTTGTCGGTCCACGATTCGCTTTTGGGAGAATGGCGGTCGCCGCCGCTTCTGAGCGAGGTCTCGAACTGGCGCAACAGCGCCTTCTGCTCATCATTCAGGCGCACAGGCGTCTCCACCGTCACGTGGCAGTACAAGTCGCCCGGGTAGCTGGAACGGATACCCTTGATGCCCTTGCCACGCAGCCGGAACGTCTTGCCGGCCTGGGTGCCTTCCGGAATGGTGATCTCCCCGCGCCCGGCCAGCGTGGGCACCTCCAGCGTGCCGCCCAGCGCCGCTGTCGTGAACGGGATGGTCAGCTCGCAGTGCAGGTCCTCGCCGTCGCGCTGGAAGATGCCGTGCGGCTTGATGCGGATCTCCACATACAGGTCGCCCGCCGGCCCCCCATTGACGCCGGGCTCGCCATTGCCGGATGACCGGATGCGCATGCCATCGTCGATCCCCGAGGGAATCTTCACCTGCAGCGTCTTGTTCTTGCGGATGCGTCCCACCCCGTCGCACTCGGGACACGGGTCGGTAATTTCCTTGCCGGTTCCATGACAGGTCGGACACGTCTGCTGAACGCTGAAGAAGCCTTGCTGCATGCGGACGGCGCCGCTGCCGCCGCACGTGTGGCAAGTGCGCGGCTTGGTCCCGGGCTTGGCGCCGGAACCGTGGCAAGTCTCGCAAGGATCCCAGCTCGGGATACGGATTTCCGTGTCGAAGCCGTTGGCCGCCTGCTCCAGGCTGATCTCCAGGGAGTACTTCAGGTCGGCCCCCCGGTATACCTGCGGCCCGCCGCCGCCCCGGCGCCCCGCCGCGCCACCAAAGATCTCGCCGAAAATGTCGCCGAAGGCATCGGCGAAGCCACCTGCCCCCGCCATGCCGGCACCCGCAGCGTTCGGATCCACGCCCGCGTGGCCGAAACGGTCATAGGCCGCACGCTTCTCCGCATCCGACAAGACCTCGTAGGCCTCCTTGACCTCTTTGAATTTGTCTTCAGCCTCCTTGCTGCCCGGATTGCGGTCCGGGTGGTATTTCATCGCCAGCTTTCGGTAGGACTTGCGGATCTCATCGTCCGAGGTGTTCTTGGCAACGCCCAGGACCTCGTAAAAATCTCTTTTTGACATGGATGTCGTTTGCTTGCAAAAGGCTGCTCGTTTCAGAAATCATGCCCGGCGAGGCACGAAGCCATCGCCGGGCACACGCTTTTCACCCTGAAGGGGTTTAGTCGCGCTTGACTTCCTTGAAGTCGGCATCCACGACGTCGTCCTGGGCCGGCTTGGCGTCATCCGCCGCAGCCGCTGCCGCGCCATCCGCAGCCGACTTTGCCTGCATGTCGGCGTACATCTTTTCGCCCAGCTTCTGGGACGCCGAGGACAGCGCCTCGACCTTGGCATCGATGGCGGCCTTGTCGTCGCCGCGCGCCGCGTCTTCCAGATCCTTGATCGCCGCCTCGATGCCTTCCTTCTCGGATGCATCGAGCTTGTCGCCATACTCGGTCAACGACTTGCGGGTGGCATGCACCAGTCCATCGGCCTGGTTGCGCGCCAGCGCAAGCTCGGCCACGCGGTGGTCTTCCTCGGCATTGGCCTCGGCGTCCTGCACCATGCGCTGGATTTCATCCTCGCTCAGGCCGGAGCTGGCCTTGATCGTGATCTTGTTTTCCTTGCCAGTGCCCTTGTCCTTGGCCGACACGTGCAGAATGCCGTTCGCGTCGATGTCGAAGGTGACCTCGATTTGCGGCAGGCCGCGCGCCGCCGGCGGGATGCCTTCCAGGTTGAACTCGCCCAACGCCTTGTTGCCGGCCGCCACTTCGCGCTCACCCTGGTAGACCTTGATGGTCACGGCCGGCTGATTGTCGTCCGCCGTGGAGAACACCTGCGAGAACCGCGTCGGAATCGTGGTGTTCTTCTTGATCATCTTGGTCATCACGCCGCCCAGGGTTTCGATCCCCAGCGACAACGGGGTGACGTCCAGCAGCAGCACATCCTTGCGGTCGCCCGAGAGCACGGAACCCTGGATCGCGGCGCCAGCGGCCACGGCTTCGTCCGGGTTCACGTCCTTGCGCGGATCCCGGCCAAAGAATTCCTTCACCTTGTCCTGGACCTTGGGCATGCGGGTCATGCCGCCCACCAGAATCACGTCATCGATGTCGGACACCTTCACGCCGGCGTCCTTGATGGCCACGCGGCAAGGGTCGATCGTGCGATCGATCAGGTCCTCGACCAGAGCCTCAAGCTTGGAGCGGGTGATCTTCAGGTTCAGGTGCTTGGGGCCCGAGGCGTCGGCCGTGATGTACGGCAGGTTGATCTCGGTCTGTTGCGTCGAAGACAGCTCGATCTTCGCCTTTTCAGCGGCTTCCTTCAGGCGTTGCAGCGCCAGCACGTCCTTGGACAGGTCGGCTCCGGATTCCTTCTTGAACTCTGAGATGATGTAGTCGATGATGCGGCGATCGAAGTCTTCACCACCCAGGAAGGTATCCCCGTTGGTCGACAGCACTTCGAACTGCTTGTCGCCATCTACGTCGGCAATTTCGATGATGGATACGTCGAAGGTGCCACCGCCCAGGTCATAGACGGCAATCTTCCGGTCGCCCTTCTCGGACTTGTCCAGGCCAAACGCCAACGCGGCCGCCGTGGGCTCGTTGATGATGCGCTTGACTTCCAGGCCGGCGATGCGGCCCGCGTCCTTGGTCGCCTGGCGCTGGCTGTCATTGAAGTAGGCCGGCACCGTGATCACGGCCTCGGTCACTTCCTCGCCCAGATAGTCTTCGGCGGTCTTCTTCATCTTGCGCAGGACTTCGGCCGACACCTGGGGGGGCGCCAGCTTCTTGTCCTGGGCTTCGACCCAGGCATCGCCATTGTCCGCCTTGATGATCTTGAACGGCATCAGGCTGATGTCCTTCTGCACGTATTTTTCGTCGTATTTGCGCCCGATCAGGCGCTTGGCCGCGTATATCGTGCTCTTGGGATTCGTGACGGCCTGACGCTTGGCCGGAGCACCCACCAGGATCTCGCCATCCTGCATGTAGGCCACGATGGACGGCGTGGTGCGCGCGCCTTCGGAGTTTTCGATGATGCGGACCTTGGACCCGTCCAGCACCGCCACGCAGCTATTGGTCGTGCCCAGGTCGATCCCGATGATCTTGCTCATGTTAGTGAATCCTGTCGATATTTGAAGAGAGGGGCAGGCTGATCCTGCCGTTGTTTCTTAAGTGGAGGCGGCCGGTGCTTTTTCAAGTCCGCCGCGCGGCCGGATCAGCCCTGGCCGGCCGACACCATCACCAACGCGGGGCGCAATACGCGGTCCGCGATCAGATAGCCCTTTTGCAGTGTCTGCGCGACGGTTCCTTGCGCATGTTCCGACGGCACCGTGGAAATCGCCTGGTGGCGGTGGGGGTCGAACACGTCGCCGGGTACCGGCGCGATTTCGTGCATCTGATTGCGCTCGAAAGCATTATTGATCTGGCGCAGTGTCGATTCGACGCCCTTTCGCCAGTCCTCGACGCTCTGGTCTTCGTGGGCCAGCGCCGCCTCGAGGCTGTCGCGCACGGGAATCAGGCTCTCGGCAAATGATTCCGTGCCGAACTTGCGGGCCTTGGAGATGTCCTCCTGGGCTCTGCGCCGGACGTTTTCCACCTCCGCGCGCGCCCGCATCAACTGGTCGTGATAATCCGCGATCTGGGCCTGGGCCTCGGTGAGCAGGGCGGCCAGATTGTCCTCTGGAATGGCGGTCACGCCTTCGGTCGCCTCAGGGACATCGGGGGTGCCGCCTTCCGGGACGGTATCCTGCGCCTGCTGGCCGGGCGGGGCCTTGGGGTCCTGATCTTCCTGGGATGCCGACAT
>DATNAI010000217.1:0-2844 GCA_035572875.1 Castellaniella sp.
TCGCCGTGAACCTGATGGTGTCATGCAAGATCGCCCAGGTGCCCATGGAAAGCACGGTGCGCTGGGTGCTCTGGATGGTGGGCGGCATGATGGGGGCGCTGGTGCTGGTCGTGCTGTTCCCCCAACTCGCCTTGTGGCTGCCGCATTATCTGGGATACTGACGCTTCACCCAAATCAGACAGAATTCATCGGGGATTTTTTCAGAGGAGACTCGCATGTCCATCAAACGACTCATGGCTTCGGCCGCTTTCGCCGTCAGCGCACTGGCCATCGCCGCACCCACCCAGGCGGCCAACTACAAGTCAGAATACAAACTGTCCATCGTCGTGGGCACGACCTTCCCGTGGGGCCAGGGCGCGGTGATCTGGTCGGACCTGGTGCGCGAACGCACCAAGGGGCGCATCAACATCAAGGTCTATCCCGGCACCTCGTTGGTGCAAGGGGACCAGACGCGGGAATTCACGGCCATCCGCCAGGGCGTGATCGACATGGCGATCGGTTCCACGATCAACTGGTCGCCGCAGGTCAAGGAACTGAATCTGTTCTCGCTGCCGTTCCTCATGCCCGACTATCCCGCCATCGACGCGCTGACCCACGGCAAGGTGGGTGAAAGGCTGTTCGACATCCTGTCGAAGAAAGGCGTGGTCCCGCTCGCCTGGGGTGAAAACGGCTATCGTCAGCTCAGCAACTCGGTGCGCGAGGTCAAGGCCCCGGCCGACATCAAAGGCATGAAGCTGCGCGTGGTGGGATCGCCGCTGTACATCGACACCTTCACGGCCCTCGGTGCCAACCCCACGCAGATGAGCTGGGCCGATGCGCAGCCGGCACTCGCCAGCGGTGCCGTGGACGGCCAGGAGAACCCGCTGTCCATCTATGCCGGAGCCAAGCTCTACGATGTCGGGCAAAAATACCTGACGCTGTGGAACTATGTGGCCGATCCGCTGGTTTTCGTGGTGAACAAGGACGTCTGGGCCTCCTGGTCGCCGGAAGACCAGAAGATCGTGCGCGAAGCCGCCATCGAGGCCGGCAAACAGGAAATCGTCATCGCGCGCAAGGGGGTGACGTCCACCGACGACTCGCTGCTGAAAGAGATCGAAGGCCATGGCGTGAAAGTGACCACCCTCTCGCCGGATCAGATCTCGGCCTTTGCCAAAGTCACCCGGCCGGTATTCGACAAGTGGGCCAAGCAGATCGGTCCGGATCTGGTCAAGGAAGCCCAGGCCGACATCGCCAAACGCTGAACCCTGACCGGGGCCGCCACGGCGGCCTTTCCGCCGGGGTCAGCCTGTTTGGCCCGAGCTGACCCCGGCCACACGCGCCTCCCGTCCGCCTTCATTCCGCCATGGAAATCACACTGGACACCGCTTTTCTGTTGTTTTTCGTCGCCTTGGCGGCCGGTACCATCGATGCCATCGCGGGCGGCGGCGGCCTCATCACCATCCCGGCGCTCCTGGCGGTGGGGCTGCCTCCGGGCGCGGCCATCGCCACCAACAAGGCCGGCGGCTTTGCCGGATCGGCCGCGGCCACGTTGCAGTTTCTGCGCAAGCGCCAGATAGACCTGAAGAAAAGCCGGTGGATGATCCTCGCCTCGTTTGCGGGTGCACTGGCGGGTGCATGGTCGCTCACCCGGATTGACAGCAACATTCTGAAGCAGCTCATTCCTGTCCTGCTGATCGGCTTCGCACTATATTTTCTCTTGTCCCCTCGAGTGGGGGCCCAGGACCGCACACAACGCATCCCGCATGCGCTGTACGCTGCCACGGTCGCCCCGCTGATCGGCTTCTACGACGCGTTTTTCGGTCCCGGAACCGGCACTTTTTTGGCGATATCGGCCGTCACCCTGCTGGGCATGAACCTCACCAAGGCGACCGGCCACGCCAAGCTGCTGAATCTTTCGAGCAATCTGGTGGCGGTTGTGTTCTACAGTCTGCACGGCAACATCATCTGGGCCTTCGGTCTGCCCATGCTGGCGGGCCAATGGATAGGCGGCACCCTCGGTGCACGCATCGCGGTAAATCGGGGCCATCGGCTGATTCGTGTTGTCATGGTCACCATGGCCATCATCGTCTCTGCAAAGATGATCTGGGAGGGCTGAAGTCGGCGGTTGCGCCCGGGCACAGCACATGCTCCAGGCCACGCAAAGTTCTGAACTTCGCGGCCGGACGGGTGTCCAACCACACGAAGTCAAACGTTTCCAGGTGGCATGCCTGCTGACACGGACTGACTCGCACATGACCGGTGTCCGCGGGCTGCCATCACACGATGGGAGGAGAGCCGTGGCCGACCACAACGAAGGGACGGGACGACCCCGTTCTGAATTCATCGAATCGCTGACAGAATATTCGCGCAAGCAGCAAGCCCAGCATTGGGAAGGCAGCTTCGGCGACTACCTGCGCGACATTGTCGCCAGCGATCCGCCGCGTGCCGCCAGATCCAGCCATCAGTACATCTGGGACATGATCTGCTGGCGCGGCATCGAGGCCGCAAAATCGGACGGCGCCGGGGCTCGGTACAAACTCTTTGAAGATGATCTGTTCGGTATCGACCAGGCACTGGAACGGGTGGCCAACTATTTCAAGGCCGCCAGCGAGGGTTCCGAAGTTGGCCGGCGCCTGCTGTTGCTGCTGGGCCCACCGTCCGGGGGCAAATCCAGTCTGGTGACGCTGCTCAAGCGCGGCCTGGAGGCCTACAGCCACACCGACGAAGGCGCCCTGTACGCGATACAGGAAAGCCCGATCCAGGAATCGCCTTTGCTGCTGATTCCGCGCGACAAACTGCCTGAATTCAGAAGCTCATACGGCGTCGAGATCAACGGCGAGCCGTCGCCCTTCACGCGAGCCCTGC
>DATNAI010000218.1:0-3198 GCA_035572875.1 Castellaniella sp.
GACCGACGTGTCGATCCTGACACGCGCCGGTGTCGAGCGAATCATGCGCTTCGCTTTCCGGCTCGCGCAATCCCGCCCCCGCCGGCACTTGACCGTCGTCACGAAGAGCAACGCACAGCGGCATGCCATGGTGATGTGGGACGAGATCGCACGTCAGGTCTCACAGGAGTTCCCGGACGTGAGCTGGGACAAGATGCTGGTGGATGCGATGACCGCGCGCATGGTCAATCAGCCGGCCACCGTGGACACGGTGGTGGCGACCAATCTTCACGCCGACATCCTGAGCGATCTGGCGGCCGCGCTGGCAGGAAGCCTGGGGATTGCGCCCACCGGCAACATCGACCCTGAGCGGGGCAGCCCGTCCATGTTCGAGCCGATTCACGGCTCGGCCTTCGACATCATGGGCCAGGGCATCGCCAATCCGCTGGGAACCTTCTGGTCGATCGTCATGCTTCTGGAGCATCTGGGCGAGGCGCAGGCAGCCGCCTGCGTCATGCGCGCCATCGAAACAGTGACATCCGACCCGGCCCTGCATACCCGTGACCTGGGCGGTCACGCTTCGACGGTCCAGGTCACAGCCGCCGTTTGTGAACAGGTCGAGAAGGCTTTTGCGGCTGCGTGAGGCGGCCTCGCCGTCCGGCCGTCATCGACTGATGACGCGAGGCACATAGTCGCAACAGCACGTCCGGAGAGCTTCGCCACCGCTACAGCATTTCATCGGGCGTGAGGGGCGACAGCATCTTCGCGATCAGCCGCAGCCAAACGCTGGTATCCGGATCGTGACTGTAGATACGGGCATGTGGGCCTGGCGGATCATGCCACTGCAGCGCGCCGTCAGGCTCGAGCGCAACCCGCCAGGCCCCCACCCGGATCACCGCCAGCACCTGTCCGGCCGCTTGACGCGCGAGCCTCGAATTGCGGATCACAAGGGCAATCTCCGTGTTCTGGAGTTTGGACCGCAGGTCCAGGTTCATGGACCCGATGGCGATGGTGCGCCCGTCCACGATGACCAGCTTTGCGTGCAAGCCGGCATGCGAACCCTGGCTGTCGGAGCCCAGCACGGTTTCCTTGAGCCGCGCCCGCTCGCGCGCCCGCATTTCGTATAACTCGATGCCCTGCCGCAGGAGCTGCTTGCGGTGATGGGCATAGCCCACCTGCGCCAGCAAGGCGTCGGTGGACGCCAGGGAATTCGTCAGCACGCGCACGCGCACGCCGCGGGATCTCAGCGTGGCAAACAACGCCATCATCTGCGCACCTGGCACGAAGTACGGTGAGACGATGATCACGTCCTGCTGCGCCGTCCGCAACAAGGACAGCAGGCCTTCTATCACCTCCCCCCCGACCTGTGTGTCGCCGTTCTCGGGCATCAGCTTGAGCGGGCTGTCGACCAGCAGTCCGGCCGGCGCCCAGGCCAGCGGCAAAGACGTCAGATCCAGGGCGGGCGGCAGCTTTGGAGGGGCCTTCGGGGCGGGCTTTGCATCGTCGGATGTGGCTTGAGCAGACCTGTCTTCGGCCGGCTGGAGCTCCGGGGGTTTCGCTTCAGCAGGCTTCGCTTCAGCGGGCTTCGCTGCAGCGGACTTGGGCGCGGGCGGAGTGAGTTCACGCAAGCGCGCCAGCTCCGCGGGCGTGATGAGCGAGCTCACCGGATACGCCAAGGGGTTGTTCCAGTAACGGTCGAAGCTTGCTGAAATATCCCGCACCAGGGGACCGGCGGTCAGCACGTCCATATCGATGAAATCGCTGCCATCGGCCGTGCCGAAGTAGGCGTCACCCAGATTGCGGCCGCCAATGATGCTCCAGGCGTTATCGGCAATGTAGAGCTTGTTGTGCATGCGGTGCTGAATGCGCTTGAAATCGCCCAATGACCACAGCGCGCGCATCATGCCCGCCCTGCGGTCGCCGGGCAGCGGATTGAACATGCGCATCTCCACACCGGGCACGCCGGCCATGCGCATCACCTGCGCATCGCGCCCCACGCTGTTGAAATCGTCGAGCAGGATACGCACCCGCACCCCGCGACGCGCGGCATCGCGCACGGCGCGCAACAGGTTCGTCACGGTGGGGTCCACGTGGATGGAGTAGTACTGGATGTCGAGCGTCTTGCTCGCCTGCTGCGTCAACGCGAGCCGACCCGCGTAGGCGGTGTTGGGCGAAGCGAGCAACGCGAAACCCGACAAATCCCGCTGAACGGTGGGCGGCCGCTTATGCTCGACGAGCTGCCCCAGCGGCGTGTCATCCGGCTGGGTCAGCGCATGCGAGACGGGCCGTTGGACGTCCTTGGGCAGGCTGGCGCATCCGGCCAGCAGCAAGGCGGCGACGAATACGAATCCTCTGAGGCAGCGGGGGCACCTGCCCACCGGACCGCCTCTGTGATCGCTGAACAAGCGTCGCCTGAAGCGGAGCGCCGAACCGGAGATATCGAAAGCCACGGCATCCTGTCGCGGAGAACGGTCTGGTTCACATCGTATCTTGCCGGAACGCCTTGGACAACAGGCAGAATATCCCCGGGGCCCCCCCGCCATTGGGACGACCCGATCCGGGCACAGAACTTGCAGCAGCTCGCGCTTGTGCCGACGCCCCGAGGGATCGATCACCGCCTGTACTGCCTCGCCGGGCATGAGCACCTTATCAAAAAGGAAGGGCACCATGAGCGAAAAAGTGAGCGATTTTCTCCTGCGGCGACTCAGCGACTGGGGTATCCGGCGAATCTACGGCTTCCCGGGCGACGGCATCAACGGCATCATGGGTGCCATGGACCGGGCGGGAGACCGTTTCGAGCTGGTGCGGGCGCGCCATGAGGAGATGACGGCGTTCATGGCGTGCGCGCACTCCAAATTCACCGGGCAGGTGGGTGTCTGCCTGGCTACTTCCGGTCCCGGCGCCATCCATCTGCTCAATGGGCTGTACGACGCCAAGCTGGACCACCAGGCCGTCGTGGCCATCGTGGGCCAGCAGGCCCGCAGCGCGCTGGGGGGCCAGTATCAGCAGGAAGTCGACCTGGTATCGCTGTTCAAGGATGTCGCCGGCGACTACGTCGAGATGATCATGGTGCCCGCTCAAGCGCGCCACGTGATCGATCGGGCCATGCGCATTGCCATCGCCGGGCGAACCGTCACGTGCATCATCGTGCCCAATGACGTACAGGAGCTGGACGCCGTCGAGGTGCCTCCGCGAGCCCATGGGACGATCCATTCGGGG
>DATNAI010000219.1:0-2948 GCA_035572875.1 Castellaniella sp.
GCCTTGTTGGTGAAGGTCACCGCCAGCAGCCCGAACGGGCTGATCTGGCCGGTCTGGATGAGCCAGGCCATTCGAGTGGTGAGGACCCGGGTCTTTCCGCTGCCCGCACCAGCCAGCACCAAGGCATGGGCCGCAGGCAGCGTGACTGCCGCCTTCTGTTGCTCGTTCAGACCTTCGATCATAGGGCGTAGCGGCGCAACCGATACGCGAATTGCTCCAGCCCGTCGATGCCGCTCGCCTGGGCCCGCTGACACCAGGCGCGCAAGTCAGCCAGCAGTTGCTCGCTGCTGGCGCTGGAAGACTCCCACAAAGCGGTCAGGTCCTGGCGCATCTGAACCAGCGTGGACAGTGCGGGCGCCAGCGTCATGGCGCGAGCCATCTGGTCCCGCTCGCCGGGGGCCAGCCGCGCATCGCCTTGGGCCAGCCATTTGCGGCAGCGGCGCAGCAATGCGCGATCACCCCGGCCGCCCGGCAGCTTGAGGGATTTGAGTTCATCTGTCACGGTCGCGCGCACCATGCGGGAATATCGGGCCAGGACCTCGTAGCGATGCGCAATGATGCCCTGGAGCTGGTCCGGACCCAGCGATTCGATGGGTGACCCGCTGTCTTGGAGACGCAGGCGCGGCGCGACCTTGCGCACGGTGACCAGCCCGAAGGCCCGCAGCACGCGGATATAGGCCCACCCCAGGTCGACTTCGTACCATTTGGACGAGAATTTGGCCGAGGTGCCATAGGCATGATGATTGTTATGCAGTTCTTCGCCTCCAATCACCAGCCCCCAGGGAACCACATTCGTGCTGTCGTCGGGACAGGCGAAATTCCGATAACCCCAGGCATGTCCCAGGCCGTTGACCACACCCGCGGCCCAGAACGGAATCCAGGCCATCTGCACGGCCCAGATCGTGAGCCCCACCACACCGAAAAGCACCATGTCGATCACCAACATGGCAAGGATGCCCAGCAGGTTATGCCGGGAATAGAGCCGCCGTTCAATCCAGTCGTCGGGCGTGCCGTGGCCATAGCGCTTCAGTGTTTCCTGGTTCTTGGCCTCGTCGCGATAGAGTTCGGCACCCCGAAAGAATACCTGGGACAAGCCAAAGACCGCCGGCGAGTGAGGGTCGCCTTCGCGTTCGCATTTGGCATGGTGCTTGCGGTGGATGGCCACCCATTCCTTGGTGACCATGCCGGTGGTGAACCAAAGCCAGAAGCGCAGGAAATGCGCCAGCGCCGGGTGCAGATCCAGCCCGCGATGCGCCTGGCACCGATGCAGATACAACGTGACGGCGATGATCGTAATGTGCGTGAGCACCAGCGTGACGATCACCAGCACCCAGGGGCTCAATTGCAGCACCCCGCCCTGAAGAAGAGAAAACCAGGTATTCATTGCCATCCGGCCAGCGTCCAGGAAGTTCGAAAATGCACGTTCCAGTTTAACGTAGCCGACAGCCGGCCGTCAGGATACGTTACGGCGGCACGGGTTAATCCTGAGGGTCCGAGGCAGTCTGGGGATCCGATTCAGCGGGCGCCGCGGACCGCTCCTCCGGAGTTTCGCCAGGGGTCTCGCCGCCGGCCTGAACCGGCGCGGCTTCCGCCCGCTGCATCACGGCCGCAAAAAAACCGTCCGTGCCATGGACGTCCGGACGCAGGCGCAGATAGGTTCCATCCAGCGACAGCGGGATATCGCGTTCGGCCAACACCTTGCCCGCATCCAGCAGCGAAAATTCCGGATGCTCGGCCAGAAAGGCTTCAACCTGCTGTTCGTTTTCCTCCGGCAGGACGCTGCAGCTTCCATACACCAGGCGCCCGCCCGGACGCACGCAGGCGGCCGCCTCGCGCAGGATGGCGGCCTGCGTGGCGCACAACTGCGTCAGCGCCTCAGGATGCTGGCGCCACTTCAGGTCCGGGTTGCGCCGCAGCGTTCCCAGTCCGCTGCAGGGCGCATCCACCAGGACGCGATGCGCCTTGCCGCGCAGCCGGTGCACCCGTTGATCGTGACGTTCGGAAATCACGACCGGCACCACGTTGGACAGGCCGCTGCGCGCGAAGCGCGGCTTGGCGCGCGCCAGGCGGGCTGCCGACACATCAAAGGCATAGAGTCGGCCTGTCGAACGCATGAGCGCGCCCAGCAGCAAGGTCTTGCCGCCAGCGCCCGCGCAGAAGTCGATCACCATCTCGCCACGCCGGGGCGAAACCAGGGCGGCCAGCAACTGGCTGCCTTCGTCCTGGACTTCAATCTCGCCGCGTTCGAAGGCTCCCCAGCGATTGATCGGCGGACGTCCCTGGATGCGCACCCCCCAGGGCGAATAGCGGGTGGGCTGGGCATGCCAACGTGCCTCCGGGCCCTGCTCCCAGGCCTGCAGCAGCGCCGCCCGGTCGATCTTCAGCGGATTCACTCGCAAATCCAGCGGCGCGGGCTGATTGAGGGCCTGCAGCAGCGATTCCACGTTTTCGATATCGGCCAGCCGCGCCTCCAGCCAATCCGGGACGCTGTAGCGCACGGCCCGAGGCAAACCCGCTGGTGAAAACGCCTCGATGTGGTCCAGCCAGTGGCGCTCCTGATCGTCGAGCCCGGTATCCAGCGTCTCGCGTGGCCAGACCGACGCCAGCCCGAGTATCGCCAGGCGGCGTGCGGCGGCACCGGTGCCGCTCTCGGCCAAGTGGCGGTACCGCCGCAAGTGCCGCAGTACGTCGAATACCGCCTCCGCGATTTCGCCGCGATCCCTCAGGCCGGCATTGCTGTGCCCGCGAAACCAGTGCGACAGGACCGCATCGGCCAGATACTGCCACTGCAGAATCTCGCCCAGCACCTGCCGCACCTGTTCGATGCGTGCGGCCGCCACGATATAGGGCCGCCGGGCAGGCGCCTGCGCTACCACCGCCGAAAGGCGGCGATCCGCATCCGGCCGAGGGCGAGGGCCGGTTCGCGGGCGGGAAGCGGCCCCGCTCGC
>DATNAI010000220.1:0-14268 GCA_035572875.1 Castellaniella sp.
TGATTGCGCGAGTTGGAGCGCCAGATACCGCCGCCAATACCCAGTACGGGCTCGACGCGATACCAATACCATTTGCCGTCCGCATCCTGGGCGGTCCAATCCCAACCCGGCGGTGCCAGCGACCAGTCCGGCCCGTCGTCAGGCACGGCAGAGGCATTCATCAAGTTTCCCATGAAGCAGCGTCCCGTCTGTCGATTGGTGCGCCAAAGTCCGGCGCCTGAATAGAATAACCAAACCCGAGGCCCGTGTGCGAACCCATGCGCCCGAACGCCGGATGCCAAATGCCTCGCTTCGCCGGGCCCGAGGGTTATCGGCCTCCCACCAGACTCTCCCGAATCCTGTCGTAGCCCAGATTGAACAGAAAGCCATAGGGCAGGTAGAACAGGACCAGGCCAATATCGAGAACCAGCGCCCGCCACAGCGACACCGCCAGCCACGCCGCGATCAGCGGGATGACAATCAGGATGAGTCCTGCCTCGAACCCCACGGCATGCGCCACCCGCACCGCGTACGTACGCGCAAAGCCGCGAGCCGCCTGCAGACGGTCAAACGCCCAGTTATAGAGCATGTTCCAGATGACGGCGATGGTGGCGATGATGGCGGTGAGCAATCCCATGCTGACCACGGAGTGCCCGGTGATCCAGGCCGCCAGCGGTGCGGAAATGCCGATAGCCAGCACTTCGAATGCCAAGGCATGGAACATGCGCTCGGCCGGCGATCGATCAAAATTTGACATTGGAAAACGCGGAATGGGCGGTGTCGTCACCGCGTTCGCGATTCGCAGCCGGGGTCGTCCCCGACGGTCCAGAAGAATCTGGAAGAAGTGAAGCTCATTATAACGGAGCTCCCCGATTCAGGGGAACGACGCGCCGCATCGAAGTCCGGCGCAGACCCCCACGGCCTCGGCCACTACGCCGAAACCTGGCCGATGAAGCTTATGCGCGGCAGCGTTGCTGATCGCCACAGCCGCCAGCGTATGATGAATCCTTCTCTTTCACGACAGCAGCCAGGAGCCCTTTTCATGACCACGCAAGAGCCGCCCTTCCCCGATACTTCCGACTGGCACGAGCAGTCGCTGCTCCTGCACGGGGACGAAGGCTGTGGGCAGGAATCTTCGGTGGTGCCGCCCATCTACTACAGCGCCACCTTCAAGGCCCGCAACGCGCAGGAGTTCGCGGCGATGGCGACCACCAGCCGCCCTGCCGCGTTCTATACGCGCCACGGCAACCCCGTCAACAAGCACGTCGAAGCCATCCTGGCCAAGCTCGAAGGTACGGAATCGGCGCTGCTGACGGGCTCCGGCATGGGAGCCATCAGCACCACCATCCTCGCGCTGCTCAAAGCCGGCGACCACGTGGCCGTCCAGCAGCGGCATTACATGAGCACATCCAAGCTGTTCTCCGAGGTGCTCACGAACTACGGAGTGCGGGTCAGCTTCTTTGACCAGACGGATCTGGGCAGCCTGGAAGCCGCGCTGCGCCCTGACACGCGGCTCATCATGGTGGAAACGCCCGTCAATCCCAGCCTGTCGATCACGGACCTCGGCGCCGTGGGCAAGATCGCACGCAGCCGGGGCATCCTGACGGTGGCGGACAACACGTTTGCTTCTCCGCTGAACCAGCGCCCGCACGACTACGGCATCGATATCGTGGTGCACAGCGCCACCAAGTACCTGGGTGGCCACTCCGACATCGTCGCCGGCGCCATCTGCTGCAGCAACGAACTGGCCGAGCGCATCTGGAAGATGCACGTGACGCTGGGCGCCGTGCTCTCTCCCATGGATGCCTGGCTGCTGCTGCGCGGCCTGCGCACGCTATCGCTGCGCATGGAACGCATCAACGCCAATGCACTTGAGCTGGCCCGCTGGCTGGAAGGCCGCCCCGAAGTCTCGCAGGTCCTGTACCCGGGACTGGAGAGCCATCCTCAGCATGCGCTGGCCGCACGCCAGATGCGCGGTTTCGGCGCCATCGTGGCGTATTCGCTGCGAGGTGACTACGCCGCCACCCAGCGCTTTGTGTCGGGGCTGCGTCTGGCCACGCAGGCCGTGAGCCTGGGAGGCGTGGAGACGCTGGCCGTGCACACGGCATCAATGTGGGCCAGTTCCATGACCGAGGCCGACATGCAAGCCGCCGGCATCGAGCCGAACTTCGTGCGCATGTCAGTGGGAGTGGAGCATATCGACGACCTGAAGGCCGACCTGGCGCAGGCGCTGGAAAAGGCCGCGCGCCCGTGAGTGTGGCGTCTCCTGCGGGAATCGAACCCACAATCTTCCCTTAGGAGGGGAAAGTTATATCCATTTAACTAAGGAGACCCGGGGGATCCTCTTCGGCTTCGGGATCCCCGGCGCAATTATAAAGGACGCCGCCACGACGCCTGGCGGGAATGAGCGCCCCGGACGCCGGATCACCGCAACCGTCGCAATCCTGGCCAGAAGCCACAGCACGCCCGCCCGCCGAAACGGCGCCCGCGCTCAGGCTCGCGGGTGATGCTGGGCATGGAGGATCTTGAGCCGCTCGCGAGCGACGTGAGTGTAGATCTGCGTGGTGGATATATCCGCGTGCCCCAGCAGCATCTGCACCACGCGCAAATCGGCGCCGTGGTTGAGCAGGTGCGTGGCAAACGCGTGGCGCAGCACGTGCGGCGACAGCGGAACGCGGATGTCCGCTAGATCGGCATACTTGCGGATCAGCAGCCAGAAGGCCTGACGCGTCATCGCGGCCGCCCGGGCGGTCACAAACAAGGCGTCACACGCGCGCGGTCCGAGGATGCCAGGGCGGCTCTCGGCCAGATAGCGCGTGATCCAGTGCAAGGCTTCTTCGCCGAGCGGGACCAGGCGGTCCTTTGCGCCCTTGCCCATCACCACTCGCACCACGCCATCATTCAGGCTGGTGTCCGAAACCGCAAGGTGGACCAGTTCGCTCACCCGCAGGCCGGTGGCATACAGGGTTTCCAGCATGGCCCTATCACGCAGTCCCAAGGTCGTGGCAATGTCCGGCGCCGAGAGCAGCGCATCGACCTGGGCCTCGGACAGCGTCCTGGGAAAGCGGGCGGGCTGGCGGGCGCTGTGCACGCCCAGGCAGGGATCCTCCGCACACAGTCCGTGCCGCATGGCCCACAGGTAATAGCGCCGTAACGCGGCCAGCCGCCGGTTTGCCGTGCTGGCCTTGGTCCGAAGGTGCTGCGCGGCCAGCCAGTCCTGGACGTCGGCGCGTTGCGCCGACTCCAGCGCCCGCCCGCATTCCTTGCGCAGCCAACGCCCGAACGCAGTCAGGTCGCGCCGATAGGCGGCCAGCGTATTCGCGGCCAGCCCATCTTCCAGCCATAGGGCATCCAGAAAGGCATCCACCGTTGGAAGATCGGAAACCGGGGGCGTCATGGCGACAGGCCAAAGTAAGATTTTTGCCGGTACATGTCCGCGTCGGCACACTGCATCAGTTCGTCCGCAGTGAGGCCGTCCGCCGGCCAGACGGCATGGCCGATCGCCACGCCCAGACTCACGGTTCGCCCCTGCGGCATATTGTGCAGGGTCTGCAAAGGCGCCTCGACCGCGGCCGCCAGCTTCGCCGACAACGCGGCAACGGCCGCAGACGTTTCCGCGCCCGAGACGACCACGACGAATTCATCACCGCCCAACCTGGCCACAAGATCAGTCGGGCGCAGGCACGCCTGCAGCCGACGGACGACCTCGACCAAGGCCCGATCTCCATTATCGTGTCCATAACGATCATTGAGCGGCTTGAAGTCATTCAGGTCCAGGAAAAACAGGGTGAACGGGACGCCGCCTGGCGCGCGCGTCGCCGCCATCAGCAGGCTCTCGAGAGCCGTCCGATTCGCCGCCCCGGTCAGCCGGTCCGTGAACAGCTCCGCCCGCATCGCCTTGAAGTTGCGCGCCAGGTCACCGACCTCATCCCGGCGGCGGATGTCGATCTCCACATCCGGCGCCCCCTGCCGCATGCGCGTGACGGCATGCGACAGTGAAATGATGTCCTGCGCGATCCGCCCGAACAGCCGCATGCCGAAAAGGATCGTCAGACCCACGGCCAACAGCCCCACCCCGAGCGCGATCCAGAGTTGCCGGTCGATACCCAGAAAGATCTCGTTGCGCGGCATGGCGACGATGGCAGTCCAGTCCAGCCCTGCATCGTCGATGATGCGGCGGGCTGCGACCGCTATGACCTGGCCGCCCGGGGCCTCGGTCGTCGTCCAGTAAGATTGTTCACGGTCCGCTGTCCCGGCCGGCCCGTCCGCCTGCGTGGCATCCAGAAAGGGAACAATGCCGATGTAGGCTGCGCGGATGACGGGATCATCGGTATCCAGCGCGCTGACCCGGGTGGTCTGCCCGTCCACGTTCCGCCCGACGCGACGGACCCGCGTGGCCGCCAGCAGGTTGCCGTCGCGCTCCACCACGAACGCACGGCCGCGCCCGCCAATATTCAGCGTATCGATGAACTGATTGATATCCTTCAGGGGAACATCGGTGGCCACCACACCCTCGAACTGGCCGGTATCCGACAGCACCCGCCGCGCCCGCGTCACCACCAGGTCCCGCGTGGTGAAGTCGATATAGACCGCCGTCCAGAAATGCCCGGTCGTGTGTTCGCCCAGCGTGTACCAGATGCGGGTGCGCGGATCGAACAGAGTGGATTCATGCCGGACGTAATGCGGGGCGCCCATCACCTCATCATAGCGGTAGTACGCGCGATGCTCGCCGGGCCGCAGCTTCAGGCGGAGCTCGGCCTCATGGCTGCTGCGGCGTTTGAGGGCAAAGCTCTGACCGGCACGATTACCGTAATACACGTAGTCGTTCGGGTCGGTGTAGATGGACGTCGCGATCCAGAACCGCTGACGCAACGCAGTCAACTCATCGGCGATGTCGCCGGGTGCGGACATGCCTTCCGGAAACGCGGCGTCAAGCACGGCGGCCGACCCATGAACATGGAAATGGACCGCCTGCGCAATGCGGGCGGCGACTTCACGGATGTACTGGTCGGAAAACGCGCGAATCGTGCGGCTGGCCGACCAATAATAGGTGGCCCCCAACACGATGGACACCAGTGCCACCAGCAGCACATAAGGAACCACCAGATTGACCCGCAGCGAGCGGAGCTTGGCGACGGACATGGCGGGCGCGATTCCTGAGATGTCAGTGTTCGCGGTCCAGTGCCACCTCGACCGGCGTGGCCCCCAGCGCCCCTGTGAGCACGTCGGCCGAAACACTGATCAGATACCCGCGCCGCCCGCCGTTCAGGTAGATCGTGTCATAGTCCAGCAGGGTGGACTCCACCCAGATCGGCATGCGCTTGCGGGTGCCAAAGGGGGATGTACCGCCCACCTGATAGCCCGAATTGCGCTGGGCGGTGTCCGGTGTGCAGGGGCTGATTTTCTTGGCGCCCGTCTGGCGGGCCAGATTCTTCGTGGAAACCTCGCAATCACCATGCATCAGCACCACGAGCGGCTGGCCGTGCTCGTCTTCCATGATGAGCGTCTTGGCCACCTGGTGCAGTGGCACGCCCAACTGGTGCGCCGCTTCCCTGGCCCCGCCGTGCTCCACGTATTCGTAAGGAAACTCGCCAAACGGAATCTTCTGTTGGCGCAGCCAATGAGTGGCAGGAGTCTCGGAGGTGTGCTTGACGGTCTTGGCCATGTCGCTCAATGAAACAACAGAATACGCGGACGGTATATCCTACTGCAGCCCGGAGGGCAAAGCTTGCATCATCCCAGGCTCAAGACCCCGCTGTCAGATCCACGACAGCTCCCACGTCGCGTGCCGTTCCGTGGACCGCCTCCAAGAGCCGCCGGGCTCCCGCGCTGTCTTCCTGAGCCGCGAGCAAATTGCCCGAAACCCTCAGATACTCCGGGCGGACTTCATGCAGGTAGAGCAGCGCATCAGGCTGCTCGGCAAAGCGGCGCAACCCCAGACGTACACCATATTCACGCACCTTCGCCACGAACGCCACCACCTGTTCACGATTGGCGACCAGCCCATACGAGTCCAGCTCGAACACGAGCCGGCAGGACTGCTCGGGCGCGGCGCCCAGGATCGCCGTCACATTGCCCAGAAATTCTCCCTGGAGGATGGAAGCGAGTGACACGCGCAGCACCAGTTCGCCAGGTTGCGTGCGCAGCCACGCCAGCGCCAGCTCGATCCCACGCACATCGCAGGCGGCCGACAGCCCCAGCCTCACGGCCGGCGGCATGAACAAGTACCCGGACAGCGGTTCCGACGCGCCCGGTTCGCGGACCATCAGCATGCCGATTCGCCGACTGCCACCGTCGGCAAACCGGTCCGGCTGGGTGTCGAGTTCGAACCACCCCTCGGCCAGCGCATCGTGCAGCAGCCCTCGCCAGACCTGTTCGCCGCTTCCCCGGCCGCCCGACACGCACAATAGATCCGAACCTGGCAGATACTCCACGTTTTCGTGCCCGGCGCTTTCCGCACGCATCAGCGCCTCATCCAGCCGAGAAAGGACATGACTGAGGTCCTCGCCCGGCTCGTAGTCGGTCAGTGCCAGTCGCCAGCGGCACAAGCCCGCATGGCCCAACTGAATGCGCTGCGCATGCAGCATCTCGCCCACCGACTGAGCGATACGAACGGCGACGGGCCCGGGCACCATAGGCATCACAAAGGCAAAGTCCGAACCGTTCAGGCGCCCCAGCCAGGCCTCGTGCCCCAGGCGTTCCACCAATATCTGGCGCACGAGCTGACCCATGTTGGTCAGCCACTGATCCACCACCCGGCGGCTGACCGACTGGTTGATGGCCTGAAGGTCGCATTGCCGGAACAACATCACGTGACCGCCCTGAGTCTTCGCGGGGTCGGATTGTTCCAGCAATCGCCGGAATTCGTTCATGAAATACTTTCGGTTGGCCAGCCCCGTGGTCTGGTCGCGGTTCAATTCGAGCCTCAGGGATTCGAGCCGCGCCTCGCGCTCGAAGGCAGTGGCGCGGACTTGTTTGTGCGTGTGCGCAATGATCTGCGACACCTCGCGCAGCTCAACGATCGCAGGGTGCCGGATGGGCGGGAGTTCCGCCCCGGCATCGGTGCGCGCCATGGCCTGAACCCGCCCCATGACGTCATCCTGGATCGCCCGCCGCAGCCAGCGCATCAGCGCCAGCACGAACAAAGCCCACAGGAGCCCGGCCGCCACCGTCAGCGAAACGATGCGCACTGAGCCGGACCAGAGCGCGTCCCGCGCATACGCGTCGTTGGCCTGCAGCCGCACGACGCCGATCTGGCTCCAGCCACCGGAGACCTGGCGCTGCGCCTCGTGCCGGTCCAGCGGCAGAAGATGGCTGAACCACGCAGGAGCGGCACCAGAGCCGCCGGCGTCATTGTTCAACTGGCGGCGCACTAGAATCCGTCCCGTGGGATCCAGAAACTCCATCACGCGGAACTCTCCGCTATCGAACAGCACCGAAATCAGGAGCTCTCGCACCGAGGGCTCCTGGTTCGACGGTTGCGACAGCGTCAACGCCAACGACGTCGCCGTCGAGTCGGCCTGAGCCTGAAGCTGGGTATCCAGATACTGGCGGGCCGAGTCGATGCTGAAAATCATCACACCCGACAGGATCACCACGATCGCCAGGGTCATACTGATCAGGAGCTGTTTAAGCAATGACATAGTCGTCCACCTTGTTCACGGCTGAAAGCCCTCCGCCTGCATCTTGGACAGCAGATCGCGCCAGCGGCCGATCCGGTCCACCGAGGACTGCTTGCCCCCCGGAATGTAGATCCCTTCGGCATTGAAACTGAAAACCGGTGTCAGGTCCGGGCGCAGATGCGCCGGTTGAATGCGATCCACCAAGCTGTCCAGCACCAGCGGTTCGGCCATCGGCTGGGGGTAATAGCCCAGGACCATGTGTGCGATGTTCTGGCCGCCCACCCGGGCGCGCACATACACCAACCGCAGTTTCTCGGGCGCCACCCCGAGATACAGCAGCGAAAAATACTTGCCGATCACATAGTCTTCGCAGTCGCCCGCGCCCTTCGCCAGGGACTCCAGTGGCGTGGCCCAATAATCGACCCGGCCCCAAACCGTGATGTCTTCGCTTTCCATCAGAGCCTGATCCCAGAACTGATTGACCATGCGAAGTTTTTCCTGCTCGGACCCACCCGCCGCCTGGCGCAGCATGTCCTGCCAGGCCTGCACGGCCCGCCCCGCACCCGCCCCGTAGTGTCTGCTGGCGTACGCCACCAGATGTGCCGGATCGAAAGTGATCGCCGGCGCCGGCTCCAAGGCCAGCCCCAGACATAACATGAGCGCCGACGCCCCCCGCAACAGGGCGCGGAGCCCGGCAGCAGAAAGATGGCGATAGGGCATGCACGAATTTTGATACAGAATGATGTGTAACAAATGACTGCAGCGTGCCAACCGAGGGGAAATGCTACTGGTTACTTCACCAGCCGGCAATTGGTGAAGATAAAAATCCGTCCGCACCCATTGAAGCCGGATGCAGACGGAAAGAAAGAACGGCGAGCCGCTAGCTGTGGTCCACCTTCAGCTTGCCGTCCTGGATCATCTGCTGGATCATGTGGGCCTGATCCAGGCCCGCGTAAGCCGTCGTCAGATCCGCATTGTCGATGACGATCTGCTGCGTCACATGATCTGCGGCGGAGCCGTCCGCGTTGACCCTCACATCGACGGTGGTCTTGTCGCCATCACCGCTGATGCTCAGGTACTGGGTAAGGTCGCCCGGACCGGAATGATGCTGCAGCAGGTCACTGAGATCGAGCACGTCCTTCCCGTTGGGGTCAGCATGGCCCGGCGCCGCGACGCCAAAGTCGGTGACATGATCGACGGTGGCTGGATTGCCCGCGCTCGCCTGGTCGCCCAGCTTCCACGCGAAGACGTCGTCGCCCGCGCCGCCCGTCAGGGTGTCGCTGCCAGCGCCGCCATACAGATGGTCATTACCGGCACCGCCATACAGATGGTCATTGCCCAGTCCACCGAACAGTGAATCGTTGCCATCCGCGCCATGCAAGGTATTGGCCTGGCCGGACGAGTTGTCGATGGACACGTCAAAGTTGGAAGCAGCGTGGTCGCCGTTGCCGTCCGTGACCGTGGCGCCGAGGTGCAGGGTCAGATCGTCCTGGGTGACGGTGTGCGTCTCGGTGGTGGGATCCGTATGCCAGGTGGCCTTGATGGAGTTCTGGTTCACCGAGAACTGGCTGTCGTTGTCACCGGCCCCGATGACGATGTGATCGATGTACTTGCCGGTTGGCGCGTCGATCTGCACGGCATGCGTTCCCGTGTCGGTATTGCTGGATACGTTCTTGTAATAGACCTGCGGGTCCGCAGTAACGTCGAGCGTAGCGCTCGTTCCATCGGTATAGAAAACGACGATGTGAGCGGCGTCCTCATCGCCACGATTGTAGCTATGTTTTTCATCCGGCTGACGGTCGCCGAACTGATTCAGCGTGAACACCACTTCGGTGATGTGCTGGCCCGTGGTGCTGCTGAAGTCGAGGACAAGTTTCTCACCATATAAGCCATCCGTACCGTTACCCGTCACCGAATTGTTTTGAATGAACGGACTGTCATACATATCCTTCTTGCTGCCGCCACCCTGCCCCGATGTCCAGTCGGGGTTGTCGACACTGATTCCTGTCCCCCCGCTGATCACGACATTCGCGGCCGAATCGCCCCCCTCCTTCACGCCGTCGACTCCGCCTTTGTCCAGGAAGGCCGACAAGGCCAGGGTGATTCCGTTCTGGCTGAGCGTGGTCGAACCGTTGCCGGTGAAGCTGAAGCTCGAGGAACCGTTCATCCCAGGCACCAGCGTGTCATACGACACCACCGGATCCAGGGCTCCGACCATGTGCACCGAGTAGGTGCCATCCGCCGCCGAGCCCGTCACCGTGAAGACGTCGTGCCACGTCCCTCCGCTCTGGTATCCCGCCGACAGCGTCCCGTCCGGGTTCTGCTGGAAGGTCAGATCGTGGCCGCTGGAGGTCAGGGTGACGTCCTTCGCTGCGCCATCCACCATCACACTGGCGGTGACTGCCTTGCCGTCCAGGCTCGTCTGGCCGGCTCCCGTGATGGCGATGGAAGCGCCCGCCAGATCTTTGCCAACGTCGATACCGGTCAGCCCCTGCGTGGTCAGCCCGACTTCATTGGCCAACACGGTGTTGTCCGCCGGATCGACGATGGTCGGCCTGTCCGCCACGGCATTCAGCGTCAGGGTGGACGACTGCGTGTCATTGTCGCCATCGTGCAGTGTGTAGTGGACGACTGTCGAGCCCGGCTTGGAGGCCACAAAGGAATACTGGCCGATTCCGGTTCCCTGCAGGTCGATGACGAGCGTGCCGCCATCGGTCCGGATCGTGAGCTTGTCGCTATCGGTATCAAACGACCACACATCGCTGGGCGCATCGGTGGAAACCGTGCCGTCCAATGCGTAGCTGTATGTGTGTCCACCGACCGTCACCGACTCGATATGGGACCCGGTCACGTCCGCACCGATCAACGTTCCGCCCTCGGTCACATCCCCCGTCACGGGCGCCTGGACCAGGCTCAGGACCGTGCTGTTGAGCTGGCTGTAGTCGGTCACCCGGATCGTGTTCTCGCCGGACGTGTGGGACGACAGACTCGGGTCATATCCGATCGGCTGCAACGCGTTGACGCTGGACGCGCTTCCCAGCCCGACTGCGTAGGAATCGATGTGGTGGGTGCCGAGGAAACTCTCCCAGGCCTGCTGCTCGGTGTTGTTGATGCCCGACGAATCGCTCGGTCGGTTCGGCTCACCATCAGAGAAGAAGTACGACACGTTCTGGACGTCCGTCCCCGTAAGTTTGCCGGAATCCCCCCAATGGTCATAAACCCGCTGCAACGCGGCGTCGTAGTTCGTGTTGCCATTGGCGCTGAGCCCGTTCACCAAAGTGCGCGCCGTAGCCAGGTCGACCCAGGTGTTGTCTCCCAGGACGCTTGCGCTGGAGGAAAAACCGACGACCATGACCCGAACATCCTGAGCCTGGCTGCCGTAGGCGTCGAAGAGATGGCCCAGCGCCTCTTTCAGCGCGTCAATACGAGTCTTGCCCGAAATGCTGCTCGATTCCGCCATGCTGCCGGAAGTGTCCAGCATCAGCACGATGTTGGTGCCCCCCGACCCCACTGTGACGTCCTGCGTAATCGGTTTCAAGTCCGGCTGGGTATCCGTGACCAGCACGTCCAGATTCCCGCTGGCCGTACCCCCCGTGTCGGTCGCCGTGATCGTCAGATGGTCCAGGACGGAATTGTCGCCGCCATTGTGGTCGCGCGCCTGGGTGGACTGATAGGTGTAGGTCACCACGCCGGTGTCCGGATGGTACCCTGTCAGGATCATCACGCTGCCGTCGCTCAGATTGATGGTCTGAGGCGTACCGCCGTGCAGGGCCGCCAGGCCAGCCGCGTCGATGGTCGTGGTGGGTCCGCCATCCTCGGAAAGCGTCAGGCTGAGCCCCGTGCCATGGGATTCCACGACGAACGACCCATCAACCGCCGCGCCGTGCTCCTGAACCGACAGTTCACCCCCAGCGATGCCATTGACGTCGGGAACGATGACTTGTGGCGGGTTGTCGATG
Source organism: Castellaniella sp. (assembly GCA_035572875.1). Lineage (GTDB taxonomy): Bacteria > Pseudomonadota > Gammaproteobacteria > Burkholderiales > Burkholderiaceae_B > Castellaniella. Next base: position 11,561 of record DATNAI010000220.1, read on the forward strand.
CCGTTCACCGTCACCGTCAGATTGGCGGACGACTCATCGCCATCCCCGTCGGTGATCGTGTACTGGAATACTTCTGTCGGATGGTCACTCGAGCCCAGTGCCTGCAATGCCGCATAACGGCCGTCGCCTTGCGCCGCGAGCGTGTAGACGTAGGACCCGTCGGCGTGGATGGTCAGATCGCCGTAGGCTCCCCGCACGACCACGCCGGCCGCCGTGACAGAAGCCGCCGTTTCCGGCACACCATTCACCTGGGCATTCGTGACTGTTGCCCCGTCGGCGCCCTGTACGTCAGCACCCGCATGATCGCCGCCGGTGCCCGTGAGGACATTGCCGTCGACATGCATGACGCCCGCGTTGCCGTTCTCGTTGATGGCCGCCGTATCGGCCACGGCCTGCGGCACGTCGTCGATGACGTCGATCGCAACCGTGCCTGTGACCGTATTGCCGTGGGCGTCGGTCGCGGTGTACGTGAAAGACTCATGCCCGTCGACCACGGCGCCGTCATTCAAGCCCGCGGGGTCCGTAAATGGAGCCGTGAGGGTATAGGTCCAGTTGCCGGCCGCATCCAGGGCAAAGGTGCCGTGGGATGTCGTACCGCTGGAGGACAGGGCATACGTCACGCCCTCGCCCTGGACGTCAAGCGCGCCCTTCGCCTGGATGGGACTGGCGTCGCTCCCCTGCTCGGAGCCATTGCCCAGCCCCGCCTCGTACACCTGACCGGTACTGTGGCTCGTATCCGCCGTCAGCGTCACGTCGGCCACATTGATCTTCAGAGTCGTGGTGGACAAGTCGCCATCACTGTCCCGGATGGTGTAGACGAACTCGTCAACCGCATTCGCTGTCACGGCATTGGCGGTCGAATGATAGCTGTAGGACCCATCCGCATTGAGGATCAGTGTGCCATATTGGCCGTCGATACCGGCACCGCCCAGGTTTCCGGAGACCGAGTGCGTGGTGTCGCTGCCTGTCGCGACCCCGACCACGCCACCACCAGTGGCCGGCCCATCAGCACCCAATGCGTCGTTGCGCAGGACACCATGTTCGGCGTCTACAGTCAGCGTGGCACCCTCATGCACATCGCCCGTGTCGGCCTCGGCCGTGGGGCCCGCGTCATCGATCGTGACGGTCAACGTACCGGGCGCGCTGCCGCCGTTGCCGTCGGACGCGAGGAGGGGCACATCGAAGGACACGGCCGCATCCGTACCCGAGCCCTGGATCCCGTGATCGACCGGCCCGAGCAGCGTAACCGTGTAGGTGCCGGCGGACGCGTCCAAGGCGATCGTGAGGACGTCGGCCCCCCCCGCCACTGCGCCATGGAGGACACCATCGGTCAGTGTCCAGACAATGGGATGACCGCCCGAGGTCAGGCCGGGATCCGTGGCCAGCGGTGCCAGCGACACCGTCGTCGCGTCGCCGTCCGGATCGCTCGCGGTGAAGTGGCCGACGAAGCTGGCATCATGAGCCGCCAGATCGGATTCCCTGACCTCGGCGACAGCATCTGTCAACGTCAGAACCGGGGCGCTGTTCGGCAACCCTATCTGGATATGTCCCGTCGAGCCATCGCCGTCGGCATCAGTAACGGTATAGCTGACATCCAGCGCGCCATGGCCCGGCTGCGCGCCATTGGCATCGATCGAACGGAACTGTGCAAAGTTCCATTGCCCGTCTCCGCTCATCGTGAAAGAGAACACCAGTTGGTGAGCTGCGTCGTTCGTATAGGCGGCTACCGTCAGACCGTCGGAAGACTTCTCCAGTGTCAGGGGGGTGCCGGCGGAGGTGACATCCGTCAGATTGACGTCCAGACCTAGGGTACCCTTGCCATCCGCCCCGTATTCGACGGAAGCCGTGCCCTCGGCCGTGGACAGAATCGGATTCGGGCTCACCGTATCGGAGTGGAACGTGATCCCGCTCACCGCGTAATCACTGTTGTCCTGGTCGTTGAAGACGCCAGGGCTATTGTCGCGTGCGGTAAAGCGGACCTCGTCGAAGATGATCCCATTCCCGGCACTGAAGGTACCGGTAAAGTGGCCATCGGTCTGATTGGCCGCGAAGTCTTGCGCGGTTCCTACCTGATGGCCCTGGTAGTAGAACGCGATGGATCCCTGTTCAGCGCCTTCGCCTTCGCCGCCGAAGAAGCCGGACAGATTGACGGTCACGCTGGTGGCGACCTGGTGCTGCTTGAGCGCAATGCTCAGGCTTTCCGTCCCGCCCGAGCCGTCCGGATAGTCCCGATAGTCGATCTCGCCCGGAAGGGTGTAGGAAGGGTCTCCCTTCTTGCTTTCGACCCCGAGCCCACCGCTGGAAAGATGGACGAAAGCGTCGTGGCCATCCGTCCATGGCTTGTGGCCGTTCTGATTGTCGAAGCCAAGCGCCGTCACCATGATCATGGTGCCGCCGTCCAGCTTGAAGTTCATGGTCCCAGCCGATTTGTCGCCCGAGAAGTCGAAGTGCGCATCGAGACCATCCGTCATCTGCGGCGCAGTGAGCGCCGCGGTCACGGTCTCGTTTCCAACATGCGGGCTGTCGTCCTCCACACGTACCGTGACCGAAGACTGGGTAATGCCGCCCTTCCCGTCATTCACCTGGAGTGGAATGTTCAGAGTGAGGACGTCCTCCGCGGCACCCGTCGTGATGGGGTGATCCATCGCGCCCTTCAAGGTGACGGTATAGGTATACTCGCCGTTCGGTTGACCGTCGGTCAGGCCCTG
>DATNAI010000221.1:0-11437 GCA_035572875.1 Castellaniella sp.
CGTCCTGGAACGCCACGCTGAAACTGTAGTCGGCACGCGCGTTGCCTTGCGAGGGGTCGGAAATGGACGGCTGGCCCACCACTGCCGTACCGGCGTTGGTCGCCGCCGCCGATGTGGTGTAGGCCAGAGTCCCCGGCTGGGCACGATCGAACACGTCTGAACCCACATCGCCGCTGGCGATCCGCCGGGTTTGATCGGCCTGGATGGTACGCTGGAGCGTGTCGCCCTTGTACTGGTAGCCGCTGGTCGGATCGCTGGGGTTGGCCAGCTGATAAGGCGCTGTCCCGCCCTGGGACCCCGAGAACACGTATTGCCCGTTGCCATCGGTCGTATTGGCAATCCCCAGCATGGTTTTCTGGGCATTGCGCAACACATCGGCGAGCGTAGCGCGGTCCGCATCCGACAGCGTCCCGTTCCCCGCCTGGACCAGGCTGGTGCGTACGTTCACCAGCAGATCGGTGAGCGAACTGAGCGCGTTTTCCTCGGTGCCCAGGTTCTGGTTGGCAACCGACCGGTTGGCCGCATAGCGGCTATTCAGGGCCTGCGACTGCGAAATATTGATGGACTGCGCGGCGCCGAGCGGATCATCGGCTGGCGTGACCATCTTCTGGCCGGAGCCGATCTGCTGATACAGATGCATCAAGTCGGACTGCTGGGCATTGATGGTATTCAAGCCCGTGCTGTACATGAGGCTGGAACTGATACGCATGATGGGTTTCCGGTTAATCGTGCGGCCTAGCTGCGCAGGCTGAGCAGGGTATCAAACAGGGTGGAAGCCGTGTCGATGAGACGCGCGGCCGCCTGATACTGTTCCTGATACTGCTGCAGATTGATGTATTCCTCATCCAGATTGACGCCCGACACAGCTTGCTGGGCAGCCGTGTTCTGCTGCACCAGGGTGTCCTGTGCCTTTTGGGCCGTGGTGTTTTGCTGCGTCTTGACCGCGACGTTGTTGACCAGTTGGGAATAGGCCTCGTTCAAGCCCATGGAGCCATTGCCCAAGACCTTGCCGGTGCGCAGCGCCGCCAGCTCCAGCGCATTGTCGCCATTGGCCGAACCCGCCGGCCTGCCGCTGGCCGAGTCAAAACCGGCCGCCGCGATCTTGGACGGATCGGAGATGGCCACGTCCAGGCCCGCAGCGGCGTCGCGGGTGGGCTGCACCAACCAGGAATCGCCGGACGCGGCACCCGCAATGGTGCTCGTGTCGACCTGAATGCCGTCGAAGCTCAATACATTGCCATTCTGTACGAAATCGGAGGGCTGTACACCGTCGGGTATGCGGGTCACCGTGTAGCCGGCGCCATCGAAGTCCACCCGATAGTCCTGATTCGTGAGCTTCGAGACGTCGCGAATCGAGGCTGAAGGGCCGCTCGTGGCGCGATTGTCCGCGTTGCCGATGACCTTGGCCTTCGGCTGCTCGACCAGCCCGATGTTCCAGCTATCGCCGTCCACCGGAGCGGTCATCCCCGCCGTGTCTATCGTCACGCCATTGACTGCCACGCTGGTGGCTGGCGGTGTGATCGTGCCCACCGTAGCGCCCTGGGGGGACGTCTTCAGGACGTACTGAGGATTGAGCGGATCCGTCGTCGCATCGTAGCTGAGCTGATAGCTTTGATTGGGAACCGTGCCCGCATCCACCGTCACGGCAAGATTGCCCACGGACGTATTGCCCGCACCCGGGGTCACGTTCGTACCCGTGATGCTGTTGCTGGAAAAGAAATAACCGCCGGCTGCCCCGGTGGTGTCGTAACCCTGCAGGTGCTGCGCGTTGACCGCCACCGAGATTCCCAGCGCGATGCGCCCCAGGTCATTCTGCGCAGAGTCCAGCACGTCCGAGCGGAATGTCAGCAACCCGCCCAACTGGCCTCCGGTGATCATGCCGTCGTCCATCTCGACCGCCTTGGGCTGCCCACTGGCGTCCGTCGTCGTGTAGCTGACGGAAAAGCGGCTGGGATCGGCCGCCGACGGCAGTGCCTGCAACGGGTAGACGGTATTGCCGCCCAGAACGGTCTGGCCGTTGCCCACCGTGATGCTGACCTGGTCATCCTGGTTGTAGACCTTGACGTTGACGAGCTGCCCCAGCTCGCCCACCAGTTGGTCTCGCTGATCCAGAAGATCGTTGGGCGGCTGGTTCGGCGTGGACGCCTTGGCCACCGTGATCTGCTTGTTCAGGTCCTGGATGCGGGTCAGATAGCTATTGATCTGCGAAACCGTGGTCGTGATCTGCGTATTGACGTTCTGGCGCTGGCTGTCCAGGAAGGAGTTGGCGCTACGGACCTGCGAGGCCAGGCTGTTGGACTGGCCGATCAGGTCCTGTCGGGCGGCCACATCCGCCGGCGCGGACGCCAGCGCATCCAGGCTGTCAAAGAACTTCTGAATGGCGGGGGAAATCCCGACCGTGCGGTCCGCCACCAGATTGTTGATCTGGCTGATCTGGTTCCCATAGGCCGTGAGCGCGGCGCTCTTGGTCTGGGAATCCGTGAGTTGCCGATACAGGAAGCTGTCGTAGGAGCGCTGCACGCTGACGGCCACCGCCCCACGGCCGATCCATCCCGCCGACGTGGGCGTCGCGCCCGCCGTCTGCACCAGCACGCTCTGACGGTTATAACCGGGCGTGGCGGCGTTGTTGATGTTGTGCCCCGCAGTCTGCAGACGGTTCTGTGCCACCAGCAGCCCAGCCTTGCCCAGATTAGCCAGATTCATACGCTGCAATCCTATCCATTGCGAGCACGCCGCTAGGGCACGCCCTGTGTGTCATTGACCCTGATAACGGCATCCGGGCCTCGAAATTTAGCGGGCCTGGAAATAGCCCATGATGGAGATGAGCTTGTCCGCATACGAAGGGTCAGTCGCATACCCGGCGGTCTGGATGCGCCGCGCCGCTTCTTCGGCGGACGGGGCGGTCGTCACCTCGCTGTAGCGGCCACTGTTGCCGATCAGGCTGGCGTAGTCCGCAAACGAGTCCGCATAGGTTTTGTAAGCCCGGAAGGGCTGCTCGACCTTGTGCGGCACCCCCTTGTCGTCGTACTCGGTGGTCATGACGTTCACGACCTCGCCGTGCCAGTTGCCGCCGGCCTTGATGCCGAACAGATTGTGGGTCGTCGTTCCATCCGGGCGCAGGATCTCGCGCTGCCCCCAGCCGGATTCCAGCGCCGCCTGACTCAGGATCAGCTTGGCGGGCACGCCGCTACGGTTCGAAGCGGCCTGCGCGGCCGCCGACATCTGATCCACAAAGGCGCGAATATGCTCGGGGGCGCCCTGGATGGCGCTGCTGACCTTGTCGCCCAGGCGCCGGCTGGCCAGCAGATCGATCAGCGAATCGATGGAGTCGGCCACAACCCGCTGGCCTGTCCCGATGCGCGACTGCAGGCCCGGCAGGCGCGATCGCGCCGCCTCCGGCGGGTTGGCCAGGGGATCGACGGACGCATCCGGCGACTGCCCGCGCATCTGCGCCATGAGGGCGCTGGCGAGCCCCAGGCCCGGGTTGGCCAACGCCAGCGCCGATTGTTCGTCGCTCAGGCTCTGTGCCATGCGGGTGGCCTGCGAATCAAACAGAGTCGGCATCTGGCTCTTGCGTGCCTGCTTGAGCATCATCTGGATGAACATGGCTTCGAACTGGCGCGCGACCTCGCGCTGCTGATCGGCGGGCGCCTTCTCTCCGGCCTGTACGCCGCGCTTGAGCGTATTCAAGCTGGAAAAATCCAGGGCGGACGGCTCCGAGGCGCTGAAACTGGGCAAGGGCGTATTGGAGACAAAGGCCATGGATGAGTACCGGTATCCCTTAGATGACGTCCAGGTCGGCGTGCAACGCACCCGCACTCTTCAGGTTCTGCAGGATGGACAGCAGATCCTGCGGCGTCGCCCCCAATGCGTTCAGGGCGCGCACCACGTCCGCCAGATTGGCGCTGGTCTTCATCCGCTTGATGACACCGTTGTCGCTGCGCATCTCGATCTGGGTATTGTTGGTCACTACGGTCTGGCCGCCGCCAAACGGCGTCGTGGGCTGGCTGACCTGCTGCTGCGGACTGATGGTGACCGACAGGTTGCCATAGGCCACAGCCGATTCGTCGATGGTGACCGTGCGGTTCATGACGACCGAACCGGTCCGCGCGTTGATGACCACACGGGCCCGAGCGGGGGGTAAGGCTACCTGAAGGTTTTCGACCTGGGACAGGAAGGCCAGTTGGGACTTGGGGTCGCTGGGCGCGCGCAACTCGATGGTGCGCGCGTTGAGCGCCGTGGCCGTCTGCCCGCCAAAGCGGCGGTTCAGCGCGGCGACGACGTTTTCAGCCACCCCAAAATCGCTGGAGTTGAGCTCGAGCCGCACGACGCCGTTCTCGGCATACGTGGTGGGCACGCCCCGCTCCACGATCGCGCCGTCCGGAACAATGCCACCGTTCAACTGATTCACCTGCACGCTGGCCCCGCCCTGCGAGGCGCCCGCGCCGCCCACCAGCAGATTGCCCTGGGCCAGCGCATAGACCTGGCCGTTGGCGCCCTTCAGGGGCGTCATGAGCAGCGTGCCGCCCCTCAGGCTCTTGGCGTTGCCCATGGAAGACACCACGACGTCCATGGTTTGCCCGGGTTGCGCGAAGGCGGGCAGGCGGGCGGTCACCATGACGGCCGCCACGTTCTTGACCTGCATGTTGGTGCCCTGAGGCACCGTGACGCCAAGCTGCGACAGCATGTTGGTCAGGCTCTGCTGGGTGAAAGGCGTCTGGCGCACCTGATCACCGCTGCCATCCAGCCCCACCACCAGGCCATAGCCCACCAGCTGGTTCTGACGGACCCCGGTGAACGAGGCCAGATCCTTGATCCGCTCGGCCTGCGCGGCCTGCAGCGGCGCTAGCGCCCCCAACGTCAGCGCCAGCAGCAGCATGCCGGCCCGGCGGGCCAGCGGTCCCGCTTTCAGTCTCGTTCCAACACCAGGGGAAAACAAAGTCACGATCATGACGTCAGAAGGGAGCAATGTTGAGGAAGAAGCGCTGCAGCCAACCCATGGTCTGAACCTCGTCCATCACGCCTTTGCTGCGGTATTCGATGCGGGCATCGGCCACCTGCGTGGAGGCGACGGTACCGCTCCCCGTAATCGAACGCGGATCCACCACGCCTGAGAATCGCACGTACTCGCTGCCGCGGTTGATGGCGATCTGCTTTTCACCCGCGACCTGCAGGTTGCCATTGGGCAGCACACCGATCACCGTGGTCGTCAGTGTGCCGCTGAACACGTTGGTGGCGCTACTGGAGCCCTTGCCGTCCGATTTGTTGCCGCTGGCCACCTGGAAATTCTGCTTGGCACCCAGGTCGGTGGGCAGAATGGCGGGCGCCAGCCCGATGGTCATGTCCGCGCTGCCATTGCGGTTCGTATTGGTGTCCACGGTCTTGGCCGCGTTGGTCTTTTCCTGGATCACGATGGTGACGATATCGCCCACATTACGCGGCCGCCGATCCTCGAACAAGGGATAGTTGCCGTAGGCCGTGGGCTGGTAAATGGAGCCGTTCGCCTCGGCGGAAGGGGGACGCGGCGCCGGGGGCGGCGCGGTCAGCGGCCCGGTTACCACAGGCTCCGGTGGCACAAGCGCGCAGCCCGACAAGGTCAAGGCCAGCGCGGCCGCGCCTGCTCCTGCAAAACGACGCAATCCCTTCATGCAGGACCCGCTTAAAGCTGCGTCAGACGCGCCAGCATCTGATCGGATGTCTCCACGGCCTTGCTGTTCATTTCGAACGCCCGCTGCGTGGTGATCATATTGACGAGCTCTTCCGCCACGTTGACGTTGGACGTTTCCACATAGTTCTGCAGCAGGATGCCCGCGCCGTCCAGGCCCGGCTGCAGCAGATTGGCCGGCCCGGAGGCGTCGGTCTCCGCATACAGGTTTTCCCCCATGCTCTGCAGGCCGGTGGGGTTGATGAAGGTGGCCAACTGCAACTGGCCGACCTGGACATTGGTGCCGGTTGCGCCCGGCTGCGTCACGGACACAGTGCCGTCGCGGGCGATGGTGATGGATTGCGCGTTATCGGGAATGTTGATGCCCGGCTGGATCGGGTAACCGCCCGCCGTCACCAGCATGCCGTTCTGGTCGCGCTGGATACTGCCATCGCGCGTGTAGGCGAAGGTTCCGTCGGGCATTTCCACCTGCAGAAACCCATTGCCCTGGATGGCCACGTCCAGCGCATTGCCGGTTTCCTTCAGATCACCCTGGGTGTGGATGCGCTCAGTCGCGACCGTGCGTGCGCCGGTCCCGAGCTGCAACCCCGAGGGCAGCTGGTTGGCGGCACCGACGGCCGCGCCCGGTTGACGTACCGTCTGGTACATCAAGTCCTCGAACACGGCGCGGCCACGCTTAAAGCCCGTGGTATTGACGTTGGCCAGGTTGTTGGAGATCACGTCCATGGCGGTCTGCTGGGTTTCCAGGCCGGTCTTGGCGATCCACAGTGAACGAATCATGGGAGCTGTTCCTGTTCATGGCGGTGCAACGCCTCAGCCCTGCACCGAAAGGATGGAGTTGCCGCGGTCCTCATTGCCGCTGGCGTTCTTGATGACCTGCATCTGCAACTCGAATTGACGGGCGTTCGATATCATGGCGACCATGGTCGCCGCCGGATTGACGTTGCTCTTTTCAACAAAGCCCGGCGCGATCTTCACGGCGGGGTCCGGCTGCGCCGGCTGGCCGGCCGCCAGGCGGAACAGCCCGTCATCGCCCCGCTGCAATTGCCCCGGTGGCGGGTTCACCAGCTTGAGCTGGGCCAGCATCTGGATATCGCGAGGATTGTCGCCCGCGCCCAGCGCGCTGATCTGCCCGTCTGTCGCAAAAGTCACCGAGCCGCGCTCGGGAATTTCGATGGGCTGGCCATCGGCCGAGAGCACAGGCCAGCCTGTCTGCGTCACCAACTGATTCTGCTGATTGACGGCGAATTCGCCCGCCCGCGTGTAGGCCTCGCCCTGCGGCGTGCGCACCGCAAACCAGCCCGGACCGGCAATGGCGGCATCCAATGCGTGGCCCGTATCCACCATGGCGCCCTGCGTCATGTCGCTTCCGGGCGTAGAGGCCACCGTACTCACGCGCGTGGGCAGCTCGCCCGCCTGCGGCACCACGGGCACCGAGCGGTACATCGCGAGCTGCGCGCGAAAGCCCGTGGTGGAGACATTGGCCATGTTGTTGGCGATGACCGTCTGCTGCTCCAGGATGCGGGCCGCGCCGTTGGACGCCGTGTAGAGAATCCTGTCCATGCCGGGCTACCGATCAACTCATGTTGATCAAGGTCTGCAGGACCTGATCCTGGGTCTTGATCGTCTGGGCGTTGGCCTGATAGGTGCGCTGGGCAATGATCATGTTGACCAGTTCCTGGCTCATGTCCACGTTGGACTCTTCCACCGCCTGGCCCTTGATCAGGGCCAGGCCGTTGCTGCCTGGAATGCCCAGGATCGGCTGGCCGGAATTGGCCGTCTCCGCCCAGGCGTTGCCACCCATCGGCTGCAGGCCTTGCAGGTTGTTGAAGTTGGCCAGTGCCAGCGTACCGACCACCTTGGTCACGCCGTTCGTGTAGTTGGCGACCATGGAACCGTCCGTACCGATGGACATGCTGGCGTATTCGCCCGTGGAGTAGCCGTCCTGGATGAAGTTCTGGCTGAAGGAACCGCCGAACTGCGTGGAGCCGTCGTAGGCGACCTTGATGGCCATTGGCGCAGCCGGCGACGAACCGCCGCCCGGCGTGTAGTTGATGGTGCCAAAGGTCGGGGATCCAGCGGCCAGACGCCCTGCCTGGTCGAATTGAAGCTGTACGGTGTTGGCCGGATCATAGGTGCCGTCCACGACGTAATTGACCTCCCAGACGCTGTTGGTCCCGGTGGGTTCCCGCTTGGTGTAGTACTGCTGCACGGTATGGGCATTGCCCAATGAGTCGTAGACCGTGACCGGCGTCATGTTGGAGAAGGACTTCGCGTCGCTGGGATCGAATGGCACGGCTGTCACGGGCGCCACATAGGCAACATTGGTCCCACCGGTGGGAATGGCACCGCTGGGCACCCCTGAAGCGATCGTGACATTCCCCGCCGGCGCGCCCGTAGAATAGGTACCATCCGGGGGAACGCCGCCAGGGGTGGTTCCCGCGTTAGTCGTGTACCAGGTATAGGTGCCGCCGGAAACCTTGTAGTAGTAGTCGGTCCCGCCCAGGTTGACCGAGCCGACCTGTTCCGTAACGGTCGTCCCCGGTATTACCGCCGCATTCGCATCCAGATTGACCGTATTGGTGATGGAATTGGTGGCCTGGGGATTGATGTTGCCGGTGGGCACCGTCAAACCGATCAGCGTGGTGCCGCCGGGCGCATAGCCCATGAGCTGCTGGCCCTGAGTGTTCACGATATTGTTGTTCTTGTCGGCAACGAACTGCCCGTTGCGGGTATAGAGCGACTGCCCGCTGGGGTCCTTCACCACGAACAGGCCGTTGGCGCCGTCAATGGCCATGTCGAACTGGTTGCCGGTCGACGAAACCGTGCCCGTCGTGAAGCGCTGGTTGATCGACGCCACCTGCACGCCCAAACCCACGCGTGAACTGGCGTACACGTCGGCAAACGTGGCCGAGCCCGCCTTGAAGCCCACGGTGCCAGAGTTTGCGATGTTGTTGCCGATGACGTCCAGGTTTTGCGCCGCGGCGTTCAAGCCGCTGAGACCTTGTCCGAAACCCATGTTTGACCTCTAGAGAGCGTGAGTCGTGAATGCGGGAACGACGGCGCGCCATGCGCGCCGCCGGTAGGTATTACATGATCTGCCGGACGTCCAGCAGGGAAATCTTGTCGCCCATGGCCAGGTTCAGCTTCAGGCCATCGCTGGCATAAGCCACGCTGGAGACATACCCCGACGTCAGCGCCTGGGCCGAGACAGGCTGTCCCTTGGCGTCGGCCGCCGCGACCTGGATGGTGTAGGCGCCATCCGGCACGGGGGCACCCGTATCATCCAGGCCGTCCCAGGACAGCGGATAAATGCCGCTGGATTGGGGGCCCAGGTCGATCTTGCGCACGACCTTGCCGCTGGCGTCGGCGATGGATACCGTCGTCGTGGCCGTGCCCGACATGAGATCCACCCCGAAAGGCGTCGCCGTCTTCACCGTAGGGCTGCTCGGGTCGCTGCCCAGCGAGACCTTCGCCCCCGGGTACAGAATGTCCTTGCCGATCAGATTCGCAGCCTGGAGCGACTGCGACATGTCCATCTGGCCGGAAAGGGCCAGCAGCGTGTTGTTCAATTGCTGGATGCCGTTGACCGTGGAGAGCTGGGCAATCTGCGAGGTGACCTCGGCATTGTCCATGGGATTCAGCGGATCCTGGTTCTGCAACTGGGTGACCAGCAGCGTGAGGAACTGGTTCTGGGTGCCGGACACGAGACTGTTGGTCTGCGCGCTGGCCAACGCTGCAGCCGCGCTGGGATCGGGGTTTGCGACGCCTGAAACGGAAGCCATTGGAGTAGTCCTTACTGACCGAGGGTCAGGGTCCTGGCCATCAAGGATTTGGCCGTGTTGATGACCTCGACGTTGGCCTGATAGGAACGCGAGGCGGAGATCATATTGACGGTTTCCGCCACCACGTCCACGTTGGGCAAGGTGACGTACCCACGACTGTCGGCCAGCGGACTGCCCGGGTTGTACTGGAGACGCGGCGGCGCGTTGCTTTCGACCACCGAGGCGACCTTCACGCCCCCGACGGCTTCCGACTGTGCCGATGGTGTCATCTGAAAAACGACCTCGCGGGCCCGGTAAGGCTGTCCCCCGGGACCGACCGCGCTGTCGGCGTTGGCGACATTGCTCGCCGACACGTTCATGCGCTCCGATTGGGCCGCCAGTGCCGATCCTGCAATCTGAAAGATGCTGAAGGTCGCCATGAAAAGTCCTGAATGCCGTTATTGCTGCAGTGCCGACAGCATGTATTTGATGCGCTGGTTCAGAACCTGAAGATCAGTCTGGTACCGGGTCGTGTTGTCGGCAAACTGTACGCGCTCCACATCCATGTTCACCGTGTTGCCGTCCAGGCTGGGCTGCAGCGGCACCCGATAGAGTTCCTGTGCGGGCGCCGGCGTATGAGCCGTACCAGGGATGTGGCGGGCGGAGGTCAGCGTGAGCGAGGTATCCGGCAGGGGCGGCAGGCCGCCGCCCTGCCCCATGGCCTGGCGAAGCGTCGCGCCGAAATCGATATCGCGCGCCTTGTAGTTGGGCGTATCCGCATTGGCGATGTTGGTCGCCAGAATCTCCTGCCGCTGCTGACGCAACGCCAGGGCTTTCTGGTAGAACGCGAAGTCCTTGCCGATACCGTCGATCATGGCTGTCCGTAAATCAAACCAGCGCTTCGGCCGCGCACCCGATGATCCCGGACCACCGACGGCTTTATCGCACGCCACCATCGTACGGCCCGTGATGTGCCCACAAAGACGCAAACAAAGCAGGGTTTGAAGGCCAATTCAGCCGATGTCGGACGGCAATTCATTCCCGTACAATGAGGCCATGTCCGCACATCGCCTACCGGTGGCGCTTCTGCTGGCCTTCCTGCCGGCGCTGTCCCCTGCCCAGATTCCGGCCGCCGCACGGCAGGACCCGGCTGCGCTAGTCTCCCGGGCTGAAGCCCTGGTCAAGGACCGGGCGGCCTCCTACCCGGGGCGTGCAGTGATCAGCGTGACCCCTCCCCCCCAGTTCGACCAGCCGGCCTGCGATCAGATGGAAGCCTTCCTGGCGGGCAACGGGTTGCAACCGCGCACTTCCGTGGGCATCCGCTGTCTGGCCCCGCGACCCTGGACGACTTATCTGCAGGTCAGCGTACAGATCATCGGTCCCTACTTCGTGGCCGGCCATGCGATCCAGCGCGGTGAAGCCTTGAGCCAGGACGACCTGGAAACGCGCGAAGGCGACCTGCTGCGCAACCGGCGGCTGGTCGGCGACCCCAGCCGCGTGCTCGGGTGGATTGCCACACGCAACATCCGCGCGGGCAGCGCGATCGAGTCTTCCGCGCTGCGAGACCCGAATGCCATCCAACGGGGCCAGCAGGTGCGCACAGTCGCCAGAGGCCCCGGTTTCGTGGCGACCAGCGAGGGCGTGGCCATGGATTCGGGCGGTCCCGGGACTCAGATCCAGGTGCGTACCCCCAAGGGGCAGATCATCACGGGCACGGTCATCGACGGGCACACGGTTCAGGTTATGATGTAGACCGGTCTAAAGAATCCCGGGACGCCTCCGTTACAAGGGCTGCACCCGATGAACCCGACCGATTCCGCGCCTGACCGAATCCGGAGACGAATCTTGAAAATCAATTCCACGTCATCCAATCCCCTGCTGGGCGGGGTCTCCGGCACCACACGCGGCGAATCCGCCTCCCACGCCAGCACCGCGGCTGTCGCCGCCGGCCGCTCGGACGTGGATCTCAGCCCGGCGGCCCGCCACCTGGCCTCCTTGCAGGACGGCA
>DATNAI010000222.1:0-4841 GCA_035572875.1 Castellaniella sp.
GGGTCGCCTGTGCCGGGCGCGCCCGGAGCACCGGTGGCTGGATTCGAGGGGATTTCGGCCGACCCCGGATTCCGCCAAAGCATGGAGGCGCCCATCAGCCCGAGGAGCGCGGCCAATGCCAGCCACAACCAGGCGTGGGGCGAAGAGGTGCCCGCGAGCGCCATTCCCATGCAGGCCAGCCCCGCAAAGGCAATCCCGCAGCCTACGCCCGCAAAGACAATGCCGCTGCGCTCGGACCGGCCCATTGCGTTCAGCCGTGCAATGCATAGCGCCGCAGTTCCGATGAGCACGAATGCGCTGGCGATGCCGGCCACCAACCGCCATACCAGCCACGCTAGCCACAGGTTCCCCAGTCCCATGGCCGCTGTCGTGATCACGACCAGCCACAGTCCCCGACGCAGCAGCGTGGCCGGCGACCAGCTCAGATGCGTCACAACGAGCGCACCGACCAGATAGCCCAGGTAATTGGCGCTGGCGAGCCAGCCCCCCTGGGCCAGGCTCATGCCCTGATCGGCCTGCATCATGGGAAGAATCGGTGTAAAGGCAAAACGGCCAATGCCCATGGCAACCGCCAATGCGAGCAGGCCGGCCACCGGCAGTGGGACGAACGCGGTTCGTGACATGCGGATCCTGGTTTTTTGAGACCTGTCATTTAACCACTTGGCGACTGCCCGGCCAATGCGGCTTCGCCACCCCATGGGTTACCATTACGCCTTGTCAGGCCAATCCCGATTTTTCGACCCATCATGCACGAACGCATCCTCATCCTGGACTACGGCTCCCAGGTCACGCAGCTCATTGCCCGGCGCGTGCGCGACGCCGGCGTGTATTGCGAGATCCATCCGGGGGACGTGAGCGACGACTTCATCCGCGCGCAGCAAGGGGTGAAAGGCATCATCCTGTCGGGCAGCCACGCGTCCGCCTACGCCGACGAATCGCCGAAGGTGCCGGGCATGGTTTTCCAGATCGGCGTGCCCGTCCTGGGCATCTGCTACGGCATGCAGTCCATGGCGCTGCAACTAGGCGGGCGGGTAGAGTTCTCCGACCACCGGGAGTTCGGCTACGCCGAGGTCCGCGCGCACGGCCATACCCGTTTGCTGGACGGTATCCAGGATTTCCAGACGCCGGACGGGCACGGGATGCTCAAGGCCTGGATGAGCCATGGTGATCGTGTCACGGCCTTGCCACCCGGCTTCAAACGCATGGCATCGACGCCGACGTGCGAGTTTGCCGGGATGGCGGACGAGACCCGGGGCTTCTACGCCTTGCAGTTCCACCCCGAGGTAACGCATACCGTCCAGGGGCAGGCCATCCTGCGGCGCTTCGTGACCGAAATCTGCGGGTGCGCGCAGGACTGGAACATGCCCGACTACGTGACCGAAGCCGTGGCGCGCATTCGCGAGCAGGTCGGTTCCGACGAGGTGATCCTTGGGCTGTCGGGCGGCGTGGATTCGTCCGTCGCGGCTGCCCTGATCCACAAAGCCATCGGTGATCAGCTGACCTGTGTGTTCGTGGACCATGGCCTGCTGCGCCTGAACGAGGCCGAACAGGTCATGCAGACCATGGCCGACAACCTGGGCATCCGCGTGATTCACGTCGATGCCAGCGCCCAGTTCATGGGCAAGCTCGCAGGCGTGGCGGATCCCGAGGCCAAGCGCAAGATCATCGGCCGTGAGTTCATCGAAGTTTTTCACGCGGAATCGGCCAAGCTGAAGTCTGCCAAGTGGCTCGCACAGGGCACGATCTACCCGGACGTGATTGAATCAGCCGCTTCGAAGACTGGCAAGGCAGTTGCCATCAAATCCCATCACAACGTGGGCGGCCTGCCTGATACTCTGAATTTGAAGTTGCTGGAACCCTTGCGCGAGCTGTTCAAGGACGAAGTCCGCAAGCTCGGCCTGGCGCTGGGCTTGCCGCCCGCCATGGTGTTTCGCCACCCGTTCCCGGGACCGGGGCTGGGCGTGCGTATCCTGGGCGAGGTCAAACAGGAATATGCCGATCTGTTGCGGCGTGCCGATGACATTTTCATCCAGGAGCTGCGCGGAACCGTGGATCCCGAGTCAGGAAAGTCCTGGTACGACCTGACCGCGCAGGCGTTTGCGGTGTTCTTGCCGGTGAAATCCGTGGGCGTCATGGGCGACGGCCGGACTTATGACTATGTCGTCGCGCTGCGTGCCGTGCAAACCACGGATTTCATGACGGCGGACTGGGCTGAATTGCCGTATTCGCTGCTGAAGAGGGTATCGTCGCGCATCATCAACGAGGTGCAAGGGATCAACCGAGTCACGTACGACGTGTCGAGCAAGCCACCTGCGACGATTGAGTGGGAGTGAAAAGACGTCCTTCGGGGACTATCGCCCACCCTGTCGGGAATTGTCCTCTGCATCTTTTTCAAGCTGCTGCGGCTGAGGGAGCCCCCACCATCACGACGCGATTGCCGCCCTGCTCCTTAGCCGTATACAGAGCGTGATCGACCCGCTGTAACGCGGTATCGAAGTCGTCTGCGCGGTCGAGCATCGTGGCGCCGAACGAGGCGGTGACCTGAGGCACCGGCGCCACCGATAGCTGCGCGACCGCCAGTTGCAGGCGCTCAGCCACCGCGTGAAGGCCAGCCGCGTCAATGCCGGGCACGAGCACCAGGAATTCTTCGCCACCCCACCGTGAGATGCATTCGTCCGGGCGCAGCAACGACTTGCAGCGTTCGGCGACCGCCTGCAGCACCAGGTCGCCGACCGGGTGGCCATGGGTGTCGTTGACAGCCTTGAAGTGATCCAGGTCCAGCATGATCAAGCCGGCCGGGCGCGGGCCGTTGAGCAGGTCCCTGAGCACACGCTCGCCCAGACGGCGGTTGTGGATACCGGTAACCGGGTCACGGTGCAGCATGATCTCCATGCGTACGCGCTCGGATGCCATCCGTTCGATCGTATCGGTCAGCCCGCGCTGCATCGGCAACAGCACCACCACCAGGATGCTCACCGGCCCATATGCCATCAGCAGGTCCATGCCGCGCGGCGTCCACATCTCATCGGTATGAACCGCCAGGTAAGTCAGTACCGGCAGTGCGATCAGCAGCCAGCACAGCAGCGCCACCATGAAAGCCCGGCGACCAGGGACGAAGATCATCACCATCGTCAGCAGTATCACGAACAGCGACCCTACCGGTGGCAGTATGTCGATCAGGCGTAAGGCAGGCATAGATGCCGCCTGCAAGGTATAGAGCCATGCCGGGGCGATCAACATCAACGCCCCGAACGCCAGCGACACGCGCACGATGGCCTGCAACCACCAAGGGCGTAGCATCAGGGCGATGATCAGGCCGGCAAAGATCACGGCGCCGGAGGGCGGCACGATCAGATCCATCAACTGATGGACCGGGCCAAGCCAGTGGATCAACGTGGCGCTGATAGACGCGAACAACGTCAGCCACAGCATGATCAGGACGGCCACGCGTACGTAACTGTCTTCGGACTCGTGCATGGGCAAGGTCAGGCGGCTGCGAAGCGGGGAGGCCAGTGTAGCATTCGGCCCAGCGGGGCTAGCCACGGCATAGGCCGCTCAAGGCTCAGGATTCCTGCAGCCGCAAGCGGCACCGCTTGGAATATCAATACCATCACAAAGCTCGCTGAACTCGCAGCCAAGATTTGGGGTGGGACCCTGCCTGCAATTACCTTACAAATGCAAGTCAGAGCCAAATTCTAGACAACAAACAGTTGGGACATGCTGCACCCTGCCGAGTAAAATTTTGGGGCAGGGAGTCGTCAAGAAATGACGCTCCGCAAGGAGAAATAGCCTCTATGGATATCTGGAAAATCGCGGCGTTTACGGAAAATGGTGTGGGCGGAAATCCGGCGGGCGTCGTGCTTTGTGAAGCCTTGCCGGACAACAAGGCCATGCAGGAGATTGCCGCCGAGGTCGGCTACTCGGAAACCGCATTTGCCGCGCTTGATGGCGATCATTGGAAAACCCGGTATTTCTCGCCAGAATCCGAAGTACCTTTCTGCGGGCATGCCACCATCGCGCTCGGGTCGGTGTTGGCGCAGCAAAAAGGAGAAGGCCGGTATCGCCTCTCGCTGTCCAACGGCGACATCGAACTCGACGCGCGGCTAGTGGAGGGAGCGGGATACGTCGCCCTGCGCTCGCTGCCGACCAGCAATGCGCCCGTCTCAAGCTCCCTGGTCGATGAAGCGCTCGCGCTGTTTGGGTATCCCCACGACGCGCTTGATGAACGCCTTCCGCCGATACGGATGAACGCCGGCAACGATCACTTGTTCATTGCGCTGAAGAGCCGCGAGCTGCTACGCGCGATGTACTACGACCTTGATGAAGGCCGGTCGTTCATGCTCCGCCACGGTTTCGTGACCGTCGCCTTCGTATGGCGCGAATCGGACAAGCTGTTCCACGCGCGCAACGCTTTCGCCTCTGGCGGCGTGATCGAAGACCCCGCAACAGGCGCCGCAGCCGCTGCTCTGGCGGGAATGCTCAGGGATCAAGGATTTCTGACGAGCGGGCAATTGACCATCTTGCAGGGCTTCGACATGGGCCGCCCCTCACGCATCCTCGTGCGCTACGCCGAACCGGCGGGCAGCCCCGTGTGGGTGGCCGGCTCATCCGCCGAAATCGTCTAGAACGACAAGGTCCTGAAGTGTGTCGTCTCGATCACCCTTCGGTGTTGCGGACATCGAGTTCGTGGGGCGCCCCGAACCCGCCAGCCGGGTGTAATTACAAGTATCAGAACTCGGAGAGTCACCGTTTTGGAGGCTCCCATTTTTCCGCATGGGCTTCCGAAGCGGATGCAATGAGCGACGCAAGAAGCATCGCTAACCCCGCCGTGCCGCCTCGAT
>DATNAI010000223.1:0-3498 GCA_035572875.1 Castellaniella sp.
GATGCAAATCCGGCCGGCCGCGGAAGATTGCGGTCGGCCGGCGCGGTCGAAGAGCGACGGGATCAGGGCGGACGGGGCGCCGCGCTGATGCCGCCGCGTCGCTGCTTAGTGCAAGGAGGCCAGCTTCACGTTCTTGTCACCCAGCGCCTGCGCGACGTCGTGCATGGCCTGATTCAGGATCTTGTGGGTGTTTTCATCGGCACCGTGGCCGAATTTGACGTCGATGTCGGCCATCACTTGATTGTGCAGCTTGTGCGAGATGGCCTTGTCGAACAGGTAGCCCGACCAGAACGTGTTGTCAGGGGCCGTGCCCGCCGTGACCAGCGTCTTGGCGAGCTTGACGCCCGTCAGGTCGGCGGGAGCAGCCGGCAGCTTGACGCCGGCTTCGGTGGCGCGCTTCAGCCCGTCGTTGATGGCGAAGGTCATGCCGGCGATGAAGTTCTTCACGTTCTGCTCACCGTATTGCTGGGTCAGCTTGGCGACTTCGGCGTTGACCGTCTTCTCGCCCAGCATGGATACCAGCGCCTTGTCGAAGGTGAAGTGCTCGGCGCCGCCGCCCGCCTTGACCAGCGCGGCAGTCACTTCCAGCGCGGGTGCGCCTTCATAGGCCGGGCCTCCAAACCAGTTCATGGTGTGGGATTCGGCTTGCGTGTGAGCGGGTGCGGCGACAGCCGTCAGGGTGGCGCCGCCCAGGGCCAGACCCAGTGCAGCAGCCAGCACAGCGGGCGCTGTCGCAAATTTGCGGGAGATCTTCATGATGCATTCCTTTTCAGGTAAGGAACCCTGCGTACCGGCGCCTTCAGGCGGCCCGGCTCCCCAGGGCTTGTAGATAGGCGGGAAACCCCCCGTCCGGGTATAAATCGTTCAACTGCGCCAGCGTCTGTGGCGACAGCAGTCCTTCGAGACGATCGCCCAGGCTCTGGCAGATGGCGGCCAGCCCCAGGTTCTGCCGGATGAAATCCGCCGCCAGCTCGACCACTAATTGCTGATGGGTCGTCATGCCTTCGGAAGCGCCGCCGCCGATCTGGCCCACGAGCGCGATCTGCTGGTCGGCCACCAGCACCAGCCAGCGCAGGACGCCTCCCCGTGCCAGCGCGTAGCGGTGGACGGCGCCTTGGCACCCGCCGCACACTCCTTCGCACGCCTGCAGACAGAGCGTCGTGATGTGAACGCCGCGATCGCTGGCGCGTTGCAGGGCCGGCGCCAGGGCGGCGGCGTCGGCTGGCTGGATGGCCACCAGCAGGGAATCGTGGCAGTCGTCAATGATCGCCGCGGCCTTCGCAAGCAGTTCACCGCCGCGCAGATTGAAGACAGGAGCGGGTTCGTGTTTGGCTGGCTCCAGCGTCAGAGACTGTTGTGCCGTGTCCAACGCACGCTTGTGTTCGGTGGCGAGCTTGCGCAGCAGTTGCGCCGGGGCCACGGCGACATAGCGTTGGCCGCCTTCGTGTTCCACCCGCAGGAGCGCCCCGCGCGCCAGCAATTTTTCGGCGACGGCGTAGATATTGGCGCGCGGAATGCCCGACTGTTTGGCCAGGCCGTAGCCGTTGAGCTCTCCGGCGCTGACCAGTGCCGTGTAGGCCCGTGCCTCGTATTCGGAAAACCCCAGTTGCTGCAGGGCGGCTATGGTGTCCATGGTGGAACTAGTAGTTGTGTGTATGACTACTATAATCCGAAAAAAACGGATGTCAAGAAATGCAGCGTGCAAAGTCAGTGGGGCATTGCATCCTTCGGCGGCCCGCGTCACACGCGCCCGATGCGTGTTGACCTATGATGATCACAGTTCTTCCTGGAGCGTACCCATGAAAATTGCAGTTGTAGGAGCGGGCGGAGTCGGCGGCTATTTCGGGGCCATGCTGGCCCGGTCCGGTACGGACGTGGCGTTCATTGCGCGCGGCGCGCATCTGGCAGCGCTGAAGGAAAAAGGGCTGCTGATCGAAAACACCAAGGGCGAGAACCTCTGCCTGGACCGCGTGCAGGCCACGGACGATCCCGCCACGGTGGGGCCTGTGGATCTGGTGCTGTTTGCCGTGAAGCTGCCGGATTCCGAGACTGCGGTCCGCGCGCTGCGCCCGCTCTTCGGCCCCAGGACCGCGATTGTGTCCTTTCAGAACGGCGTGCAGAAAGACGATCTCCTGCGCCGGGAATTTGGCAATGAAGCCGTGATGGGTGGGGTCGCCTACATCTCCGCATTCATCGCGCGGCCGGGCGTCATTCGCCACGTGGGCGGCATGGGCCGGCTGGTATTCGGCGAATTCGATGGCCATCGCTCGCCGCGGGCGTTGGCTTTTCTGGAAGCCTGCCAGCAGGCTGGCTTCGACATCGAGCTGGCGGAGGATATTCGCCGGCGGATCTGGGAAAAATTCGTGCTCCTGGTGGGATTGTCGGCTGCGACGGCCTCCATGCGCATGCCTGTGGGCCCGATCCGCGAAAATCCGTTGACCCGCCAGTTCCTGCTGGACCTGATGCGGGAAACGGCGGCGGTCGGCCGGGCGCTCGGCGTCGCGTTGCCAGACGGCTATGCCGAGGACCGGCTGGAGTTCACCCGGAAGTTTCCGCCGACCATGACGGCTTCCATGTGCCACGACCTGGAGGAAGGCAAGCCGCTCGAGGTCATGTGGCTCAGTGGTGCGGTGGTTGACCTGGGCCGGCAGGCCGGCGTCGCCACCCCGGCGAACCGCGCGGTGCGCGATATCCTGGTGCTCCACGCCCAGGGGCACGGCGCGCCGGCGGCTGCCTCGCACTGACGGCGCTAGCCGTTCTGCCGTTAAACTGCGGGGGATGAAACACGGATGGTGGTGATGAGACCGGAACCCTTGCTGATTCTGCCGGCAACGACGCCGTCAGCCCAGTTGTTCGTGCTTCTGCATGGCGAATCTGCGGATCCCGCACAGTTGCTGGACGTGGTGGCTGCCATTCGGCAGGCTTTCACTTCGGCTGTGATCGTTCAGCCTTATGCCCCCTTCGGAGAGGGGGCAATGCGGCGCTGGATCGCGCAGGCGGCACCCGACGCCGCGGGCTACCTTCGGCTCGTGGAGCAGGCGGCGGCGTTGCTGGCGCGCGAGGTCCATGGCTGGCAGCGTCAGTACGGACTGGGGGGCGAGCAGACGGCCCTCGTCGGTTTTTCCGAAGGCGCCGCTGTGGCGCTGGAAGCCTGTGCGGTGCCGGGGCTGGCCGGACGGGCGCTGCTGTTTTCCACCCGTTTTGCGACGTTGCCGGGGTCCGCGCCCCAGGCGACCACGCTGCATTTGCTGCACGGTGAGCGGGATCCCGTGGCGCCCGTGGATCAGGCGCAGCAGGTCCATGCCCGTTTTGCGGAGCTGAACGCCGATATCACGCTGGATATCGCCTCGGGCGTGGGGCACGAGCTGCACGCGGCGCTGATCCATCAGGCCATCGTCCGGCTGCAGACCTGCGTCCCGCTGCGCAGCTGGGAGGCCGCGATGGGCGCGCCTGACCTGCGTGTGGATGAATACAGCGCCGTCGACCCGGACAGCAAAG
>DATNAI010000224.1:0-30443 GCA_035572875.1 Castellaniella sp.
GCCGACCCGGATGCCACAGCCCAGCAGGTGCGTGAACTCTGGGAAGCAGGCTCCGAGATCGTGCGCGTCACGGTGAACAC
This sequence comes from Castellaniella sp., assembly GCA_035572875.1. Taxonomy (GTDB): domain Bacteria; phylum Pseudomonadota; class Gammaproteobacteria; order Burkholderiales; family Burkholderiaceae_B; genus Castellaniella. The sequence goes on from DATNAI010000224.1 coordinate 81, forward strand.
GCCGGATGCCGCGGCGCAGGTCGCGCCCTTGCGCGAGCGGCTGGACCGAATGAACGTCCCCGTGCCGCTGGTGGGCGATTTCCATTACAACGGCCACAAGCTGCTCACTCAGTTTCCGGAGTGTGCCCGGGCCCTGTCGAAATATCGCATCAACCCGGGCAACATGGGGGCCGGCAAGCATCGTGACGACAATTTCGCGCAGATGATCGAGGTCGCCTGCGCCAACGACAAACCGGTGCGCATCGGCGTCAACTGGGGCAGCCTGGACCAGATCCTGCTGGCTCAGATGATGGACGAGAACGCCAAACGCGCGCAGCCGCTGGGCGCCAACGCGGTGATGCGCGAGGCGCTGGTGGTGTCGGCCATCAGCAATGCGCAGCGCGCCGAGGAGCTCGGCCTGCCGGGCAACGCCATCGTGCTGTCCTGCAAGGTCAGCCATGTCCAGGACCTGATCGCGGTCTATCAGGACCTGTCGCGGCGCTGCGATTATCCGCTGCATCTGGGCCTGACCGAAGCCGGCATGGGATCCAAGGGAATCGTGGCGTCGACTGCTGCGCTGGCGATCCTTTTGCAGCAGGGCATCGGTGACACGATCCGGATTTCCCTGACGCCCGAACCAGGCGGCGATCGGGCCCGCGAGGTCGTGGTGGCCCAGGAAATTCTGCAGACCATGGGATTGCGGGCTTTTACTCCCATGGTCGTCTCTTGCCCGGGCTGCGGGCGCACCAGCAGCACCGTCTTCCAGGAACTGGCGGCCGACATCCAGGCCTATCTGCGCACCCAGATGCCGATCTGGAAGACCCGATATCCCGGCGTGGAGACCATGAACGTCGCTGTGATGGGTTGCGTGGTCAACGGGCCGGGCGAAAGCCGGCACGCCGATATCGGCATCAGCCTGCCCGGGACGGGAGAGGTCCCGGCCGCACCCGTCTATGTGGATGGCAAGCGTACCGTGACCCTGAAGGGCGACCATATCGCGCACGAATTCCAGGCCATCGTCGAAAATTATGTGGCGCGGCGCTACGGCCATGAGCCGGTGCCGGACCTGGCTGTCGAGCCGGCACCGCGCCATCCGGGCGTTGTCGCCCGACCAGCGGGTTGAACCCATGACTGCATTCAAGAAAGTCGCCGGCTTGACCGGCATGAAGGACGCTTTGCCGCCCGAAAGCGGGCGTTGGGAACAGCTCGAAGCCATCGTGCGGGAATGGCTCGCGGGCTATGGCTACCAGAACGTGCGCACGCCGGTGCTGGAATACACGCGGCTGTTTACGCGCGGCATCGGCGAGGTCACCGATATCGTCGAAAAGGAGATGTACTCCTTCGTCGATCCGTTGAACGAGGATCACCTCACCATGCGTCCCGAATTCACGGCGGGCGTCGTGCGTTCGGCCATCGAGCACAATTTCCTGTATGATCGGCCGCGCCGCGTCTACGCCATGGGACCGGTATTCCGGCACGAGCGTCCGCAGCGCGGTCGCTATCGCCAGTTTCACCAGATTGACGTCGAGGCGCTGGGCTTTGCCGGGCCGGACGTGGATGCCGAACTGATCCTGATGCTGGCGCGGCTCTGGCGCCTGCTGGGCTTGCGCGACATGCGGCTGGAATTGAATTCGCTGGGCCAGGCGGCGGAGCGTGCGGAGCATCGGGCGGCACTCGTGGCCCACCTGGAAAAGCATGCCGATGTGCTCGACGAGGAAGCCCGCCGGCGCATGCATACCAATCCACTGCGGGTGCTGGACACCAAGAACCCGGCCATGCAGGATATGGCCGACAGCGCTCCGCGCCTGTTTGATTTCCTGGGCGAGGAATCCCTGGCCCATTACCGCGGCTTGTGCGCGCGCCTGGATGATGCCGGAATTGCCCATGTCCTCAATCCGCGTCTGGTGCGCGGGCTGGACTATTACAATCTGACTGTTTTCGAATGGGTCACCGACCGGCTGGGGGCACAGGGTACGGTCTGCGGCGGCGGTCGCTACGACGGCCTGATCGAGCTGCTGGGCGGCAAGCCCGCGCCCGCGGTGGGGTTCGCCATCGGCATGGAACGGCTGCTGGATTTGTGGCAACAGGACTCGGAGGCGCCGGCGCCCGCCGAATGCCAGGTGTACATGGTGCACCAGGGGGACGACGGTCAGCGTCAGGCGGCGCGCCTGGCCGAGACCCTGCGCGATGGCGGCCTTCGGGTACTTGTCCACGCCGGCTCGACTGGGTTTAAATCACAGTTTCGCCGGGCCGATGCCAGTGGCGCCGTGGCGGCGGTCATCATCGGCGGCGACGAACTCTCTCAGCGTGCCGCCACCGTGAAGTGGCTGCGCGCCGAGGCAGCCGGTGAAAACCAGCAGGAATCGATTGCGTTCGACGACCTGGCGGCACAACTGCAACAAAGGATCTGATTCTGGCATGGCATACGATCTCGAAGAACAGGAAAAACTCGACGCCTTGAAGGCGTGGTGGGAACGCTATGGCACGGCCAGCATGGCGTTGCTGCTGGCGATCGTGGTGGCGTTTGCGGGCTGGCGCGCCTGGCAGTGGTACCAGTCGCACCAGGCCGGGCAGGCCATGGGCTATTACGAGGCGCTGGAATCGGCGGCGGGCCAGCAGGGCGATGACGCGGTGGTGCGTATCAAAGCCGCCAGCATGGCGCTGCGCGACGACTACGCTCGTTCCGGCTATACCGCGCGCGGCGTGCTGGTCGCGGCCTGGGCCCTGCAACAGCGCAAGGACCTGGATGGTGCGCGCGAGCAGCTCCAGTGGCTGGTGAGCGACAAGGCGGATCCCGCCTTCCAGGCGGTGGCGCGCCTGCGCCTGGCCGGCGTGCTGCTGGCCCAGAAACAGTACCAGCCGGCGCTGGACCAACTGAAGGGCGCGGCGCCTGACGGCTTTGCCGCCCTGTATGCCGACCGGCGCGGGGACATCCTGGCCGCTCAGGGCCAGAAGCCCCAGGCCAAGCAAGCCTGGGAAGACGCACTGAAGGCATTGGGCACCGATCCGGCCGCCCAGATCATTCAGCTCAAAATCGACGCCCTGGGGGCTTGATATCTCATGCGAACCACGACTCGTCTGTTGCGCGCGGCCATCCTGTGTCTGGCGACGGCCAGCCTGGCCGGTTGCGGCCTGTTCACCCAGAAGGACGCCCGGTTCGATCCGGCGCCGCTGACCGAGTACACGCCTTCGCTGGCGGTGGCGGTGCGCTGGACCGCGGCCATCGGCAGTGGCGGCGGCTATGGCTTCGCGCCACAGGTCGTTGGCGACAGCGTCTATGCGGCTGCGCCATCGGGGTCCGTGGTGGCGCTGGACCTGGCGTCCGGCGCCGTCCGCTGGCAGGCCGCCACCAAGCCTTTGTCCGCCGGTGCGGGAAGCGATGGTCATGTGACGGCCGTGGTGACCCAGGAAGGTCTGGTGATCGCCTATGACGCCCGAGGCAAGCGGCTATGGGCGGCGCAGGCGGCCAGCGCGGTGAATGTTCCGCCGGCCGTGGGGAACGGAATCGTGGCCGTGCGGACCACGGACTATCGTGTGCAGGCTTTCGATGCCGCCACTGGCAAGCTGCGCTGGAATGTGCAGCGCCCGGGGCCGGCCCTGGCCCTGCGCACCAGCATGCGCCTGGCGATGCAGCCGAACCTGTTGATCGCGGGCATGCCCAACGGCCGGCTGATGGTACTGGACCCGGCCAGCGGGGCGGTTCGCTGGGAAGGCACGGTGTCGGCTTCGCGCGGCGCGTCGGACCTGGAGCGTATCAGCGACATCGTGGGCGAACCCCAGATCATCGGTCCGATGCTGTGCGGGGTGGGCTACCAGGGACATACGACGTGCTTTGATATCTCCCAGGGCGGTCGCGCCATCTGGACGCAGGACGTTTCCTCCGCGACGGGCCTGACGACCGACGGACAGCACCTTTATCTGGCCGATCAGCGCGATGTGGTACATGCGCTGGACCTGAAGGACGGCCATTCCCTGTGGCAACAGTCGGCGCTTCTCAACCGCCGCCTGTCCACGCCCGCCGTGGTCGGCCCCGCGCTGGCTGTCGGCGACTACCAGGGATATGTGCATTTCCTGTCGCGCGCGGACGGCAAGCTGATGGCGCGCCTGCAGGCGGGCAGCGACCCGATCCAGTCGGCGCTCGTCGCCAGCCCGCAGGGCGTGCTGGTGCAGACGGGGGACGGGAAGCTCCTGCTGGTGGGCGTTCGTGGCTGATCTCCGCTTCAAGCCTGTGGTTGCCCTGGTGGGGCGGACCAACGTCGGCAAGTCCACACTCTTCAACCGCCTGACCCGGTCGCGGGCCGCACTGGTGGCCAATATTTCGGGCCTGACGCGCGATCGCCATTATGGCGAGGGGCGGGTGGGCGATCATCCGTTCATCGTGGTCGATACCGGCGGTTTCGAGCCGGTGGCCACGCGCGGCATTCTGGTCGAGATGGCGCGCCAGACCGAGCAGGCAATCGCCGAATCCGATGTGGTGGTGTTCCTCGTGGATGGCCGCGACGGCATCAACGCCCACGATCACGAGATCGCCCGGCTGCTGCGCAAGTCCGGTCAGCGCGTGATGCTGGCGGTCAACAAGACCGAAGGCATGCGCGATCACGCGGCTCTGGCGCAGTTCCACGAACTGGGCCTGGGTGAGCCGCATCCGATTTCGGCGGCGCACGGCGATGGCATCTCCGATCTGGTCGACGAAGCGCTCGCGCCGTTGCTGCCCGATGCGGACAGCGTCCCGGATGGGGCCCAGGCGGCCGACGAACCCTCAGGGCATCGGATCAAGCTCGCTATCGCGGGCCGCCCCAACGTGGGCAAGTCCACCCTGATCAACACGCTGGTGGGCGAAGAGCGCGTGATCGCGTATGACCTGCCCGGTACCACGCGGGATGCCATCGAGATCGAGTTCGAGCGCGGCGAGCGCCGTTACACGCTGATCGACACGGCGGGCCTGCGCCGGCGCGGCAAGGTCTTCGAGACTGTCGAAAAATTTTCGGTGATCAAGACGCTCCAGGCTATCGAGGCGGCCAATGTGGTGCTGCTTCTCATTGATGCCGAATCCGGCATCTCCGACCAGGATGCCCATATCGCCGGCTTTGCCCTGGAGGCCGGTCGCGCCCTGGTGGTGGGGTTGAACAAATGGGACGCCATTGACCGCGAGAAGCGCGAATGGGTGGAACGCGAATACGCCCGCAAGCTGCGCTTTTTGTCTTTTGCGCGGATGCTGACCCTGTCGGCCCTGAAGGGGCAGGGCGTGGGTCCGGTGCTCAAGGCCGTGGATGCCGCCCATGCGGCTGCCTTCGCAAAATTGTCCACGCCCAAGCTGACCCGCACGCTGCAGGCCGCGGTCGAGCAGCAGCCGCCACCGCGCAAGGGCATCTTCAGACCCAAGATGCGCTATGCCCACCAGGGTGGCCAGAATCCGCCGCGCATCATCATCCACGGCAACGCCCTCGATGCGGTGCCTGATTCCTACCGGCGCTATCTGGAAGGCCAGTTCCGCGAGGCCTTCAATCTCGCCGGCACGCCGTTGAGCGTCGAGTTCAAATCCTCGCGCAATCCCTATCTGAAGGACGAGACGTCTTGAGCACGCTTTGGAGTGACCACGTTGCGGGTCTGGACCCTTATGTTCCGGGCGAACAGGCTCGCATTCCGAACCTGCTGAAGCTCAACACCAACGAGAATCCCTACGGACCGTCGCCCCGCGCCATCGAGGCCATGCGGGCGGCCGTGTCGGACGATCTTCGGCTTTACCCCGATCCGCGCGGCCAGGATTTGCGCCAGGCGATTGCCCGGCGCTACCGGATCGCGCCCGATCAGGTGTTTCTGGGCAATGGCTCGGATGAAATCCTGGCGCATGTCTTCAATGCGCTGTTCTTGCGTGGCGGTCGCCAGCTCTGGCTGCCGGATGTGACCTACAGCTTCTACCGAACCTGGTGCCGCCTCTACAACGTTCCCCATCGACTGATTGCCCTGGCCGATGATTTCACGCTGCGTGTCGCCGATTACACCGGGGCGGTGGAGCAGGAGCCCAGCGGGATCATCTTTGCCAATCCCAATGCACCGACCGGCTGCGCGCTGAGCCTGGACGACGTCGCCGCCATTGCACAGGCGCGCCCCGACAGTGCCGTGGTGGTGGACGAGGCTTATGTCGATTTTGGTTCCGAGAGCGCCGTCCCGCTCATCAGCCGCTTCGAGAACCTGGTCGTGATCCAGACGCTGTCCAAGTCGCGCTCGCTGGCGGGGCTGCGCGTGGGGTACGCGATGGCTCGCCCGGAAGTCATCCAGGGCCTGACGCGCGTGAAAGACAGCTTCAACTCGTATCCGCTGGATCGCGTGGCGCTGGCTGGCGCGCAGGCAGCCATCGAGGACGACGTCTGGTTCGATCGCACCCGCCAGGCCGTCATCGAATCGCGCACCCGGCTGTCGGCGGGATTGAAGGAACTGGGTTTCGACGTACTGCCGTCGCGAACCAATTTCGTCTTTGCCCGTCATCGCCGCGAGGAAGCCGCCATCATTGCGCGCGCGCTGCGCGAGCAAGGCATCCTGGTGCGTCACTTTCAGGCGCCGCGCATCGGGCAGTACCTTCGCATCACCGTGGGTACCGACGAACAGTGCGCGCGCCTGTGCGATACTCTGAAGATGATTCTGGCGACGTAAATAGCCGGACCGCCTCGTTTGGGCGGGTCGAATCGCATTAAAATAACGCCTTATAACTTTTATAAACGGAGTCTCGTCCATGAGCAACAAAGGGCAAATTCTTCAAGACCCCTTCCTGAACGCCTTGCGCAAGGATCATGTGCCTGTCTCGATCTATCTGGTCAATGGAATCAAACTCCAGGGACAAGTGGAATCTTTCGATCAATATGTGGTGCTGCTGCGCAATACGGTCACGCAAATGGTGTACAAGCACGCCATTTCCACGGTCGTGCCAGCGCGTCCGGTCGTCTTTCAGGTGGACGATTCTGCTGAATAACGCCGACTCCGGGTTGCATCCGATTCCGCCCGCCGCGCGGCCCGCGCAGGCGGGCGTTCCTTTTTGGGGCGGCGCATGAAGGCCCTGGTCATCAGCGTGGATCTGGGCGAGCCCGACTTCGAGGCCCACGCGGAAGAATTCGTCATGCTGGCCGCCGGCGCGGGTGCCGAGATCCAGCAGGTTCTGACGGTGCGGCGCTTGCGCCCGGACGCGGCCGGGTTCATCGGCTCGGGCAAGATCGAAGAAGCGGCCGCCCTGGTCGAGGCGACGGGGTCCGAGGTCGTGCTGTTCGACCGGCCGCTTTCGCCCGCGCAGCAGCGCAATCTGGAGAGGCATTTCGAGGTTCGCGTCGTGGACCGGGTGGCGTTGATCCTGGATATCTTCGCCCTGCGGGCCAAGAGTCACGAGGGCAAGCTGCAGGTCGAACTCGCTCAGCTCCAGCACCTTGCTACGCGGCTGACGCGCCTGTGGACCCACCTGGAGCGCCAGAAGGGCGGGATCGGCTTGCGCGGGCCCGGCGAATCGCAGCTAGAAACCGATCGGCGGCTGATCGGCGCGCGCGTCAAGGCGTTGCGCGAGCGGCTCGCGCGGGTGCAGCGCCAGCGCACCACGCAGCGCCGGGCCCGTGCCCGCGGCCAGACGCTGTCGATATCGCTGGTGGGCTACACGAATGCCGGCAAGTCCACGTTGTTCAATTCGTTGACGCGCGCCGGTGCCTATGCCGCCAATCAGCTGTTCGCGACCCTGGACACTACCACGCGTCGCATCTGGTTCGAAGGCGCCGGCCAGGTGGTCCTGTCCGATACGGTGGGTTTCATCCGTGCACTGCCGCCCACGCTGATTGCGGCCTTTCGCGCCACGCTCGAGGAAACCATCCACGCCGACTTGCTGCTGCACGTGATCGATGCGGCCAACCCGCAACGCGAGGAGCAGGCGGCCGAGGTCAACAAGGTCCTGGCCGACATCCAGGCCGAGGAAATCCCCCAGATCCAGGTCTATAACAAAATCGACCTGGCCGGTTACGAACCCCGGGTCGAGCGAAATGAACATGGTACGATTGCGCGAGTCTTTGTCAGCGCGCAGGAGCGCAGCGGGCTGGACGGCTTGCGGCAAGCCATTGTCGAATTTGGGGGGCACACGGGAAGCAATGCGATTCATGAATCTGTTCAACCTGAATGATCCGGGCTGGGGCCGCAATGGCCAGAACCCGGAAGACGATTCGCACCACAAGCCCGGCCCGGCTGGCGGACCGCCCGATCTCGATCAGGTCTGGCGCGATTTCAACAAGCGGCTGACGGGGCTGTTCGGGCGCCGGGGCGGCGGCGGACGCGGGCCTCGCCCTTCGGGAGGCCTGCCGCAATTGCCCGGACCGTCGCCGCGTTTCCTGGTGCTGGTCGTCGTCATTGCCGCGCTGTTGTGGCTGGCCAGCGGCTTCATGATCGTCCAGGAAGGCCAGGTCGCCGTCGTGACGCGCTTTGGCCGCTATACGCATACGCTGACGCCGGGCCTGCAGTGGCGCATGCCCTATCCCATCGAAGATTCCCAGACGGTGAATATCTCGCAGTTGCGGACCTTCGAGGTCGGCTTCCGGGGTTCGTCGCGCAACAAGGTCCTGTCTGAATCGCTGATGCTGACCAATGACGAGAACATCGTCGACGTGCAATTCGTGGTGCAGTATCGCCTGCGTCCGGACGGCGCACCGGCGTATCTGTTCAATACCAGCCAGCCAGACGAGTCCGTGCGCCAGGCGGCCGAGACCGCGATGCGTGAAATCGTGGGCCGCAAGCCCATGGACTTCGTGCTGTATTCGGGCCGTACCGAGGTCGCCACCGAAGTCCAGAGCCTGGCTCAGAACATCCTGGATCGTTACAAGACCGGAATCGAGATTTCCACCGTGGCCATCCAGAACGTCCAGCCGCCCGAACAGGTGCAGGCGGCGTTCGACGATGCGGTGAAGGCGGGCCAGGATCGCGAGCGGCAAATCAACGAGGGCAATGCCTACGCCAGCCAGGTGCTGCCCGAGGCGGAAGGCCAGGCTGCCCGCATGATCCAGGAGGCCGAGGGCTACAGCGCGAAGGTCATCGGTCAGGCCCACGGGGACACTTCCCGGTTTGACAGTATCGTGACGGAATACACCAAGGCGCCGGACATCACGCGCGAGCGCCTCTACCTGGAGACCATGCAGGACATCCTCGGCGAATCGGCAAAGGTCATGCTGGACGCTCCGGTAGGCAACAACATGCTGTATCTGCCACTGGACAAGATCATGGGCCAGGCGGCCAAGGACGCCGGCCGTGCTGTGTCGTCAGCGGAATCGGGCGGTAGCTCTTCGGCGGCCCAGGCGGCTTCGGGGGCAGCGGCTGCCCAGGCCCCAAAATCCGCCGCCGGATCGCGCGGCGGTCCCGCGCGGCGAGGCGTGCCGTCGAGCCTGGATTCGCTGATGACCAACCCGTACTCGAACTAGGAGCCCATGATGCAACGCTTATTTCCAGCTCTGGTCGGTCTGGTCGTGGTCGCGGCACTGCTGTCTTCGTGCATGTTCATCGTGCGCGAACGGGATTCGGCCCTGCTGTTCGCGCTGGGCGAGGTCAAGGAAACCATCACCAAGCCGGGGCTGTATTTCAAGTATCCGCCGCCCTTTGAAAACGTGGTCTACCTGGACAAGCGCCTGCAGACCATCGAGACGCGCGACCCCGAACGGATCCAGACGGCTGAAAAGAAAAACCTTCTGATCGATTCGTTCGTGAAGTGGCGCATCGCCGATCCCAGGCAGTTCTATGTGACCTTCGGTGCCAACAGTAGCGCGGCTGTCGAGCGTCTGCAGGCGCAGATCCGCGACGCCCTGAACGCCGCCGTGAACGTGCGGACGGTCAAACAGGTCGTATCGACGGACCGCGACACCATCATGAAAGAAATCCAGTCCTCGGTGGCGACACGCGCCAAGCCGCTGGGCGTGGACGTGGTGGACGTGCGGTTGCGCCGCATCGACTTTGCTCCCGAGATCTCTGAATCCGTGTATCGGCGTATGGAGGCCGAGCGCAAGCAGGAAGCGAACCGCCTGCGCGCGACCGGGGCGGCCGACAGCGAACGCATTCGCGCCGAGGCCGACCGCAAGCGTCAGGAGGTCCTGGCCAAGGCCTATGCCGAGGCTCAGGCCAAGCGCGGCGAGGGCGACGCCACGGCGACCGCCATCTATGCCAAGTCCTATGGCCGCGATCCTGAGTTCTACAGCTTCTACAAGAGCCTGGAAGCCTACCGCGAGTCCTTCGCCAAGCCCGGCAGCGCGCTGGTGCTGAGCCCCGACTCGAACTTCTTCCGCTATTGGGATCAGCCCAAGGGCGACAAGCCGGCCGGCGCCGCTGCGAAGTAAACTTGCCTCGACTCGCCTGGTGCAGCCGCACCAGGCGAGTCGTTTTTTCTGGAACACTGAACATGAAGTCGAACTGGCTGCTGCCGGAGAACCTGTCGGACATCCTGCCGGCCGAGGCACGCCGCATCGAGGAACTGCGCCGCGACCTGTTGGACCTGTATCGCACGTATGGCTTCGAGCTCGTCGCACCGCCCATGGTGGAATACCTGGATTCCCTGATGCTGGCCGATGATGAGGCGCTGCGGCTGCGCACCTGCAAGCTGGTCGATCAGCTCTCCGGACTGACCATGGGCGTGCGGGCCGACATCACGGTGCAGGTGTCGCGCATCGACGCCCATCTGCTCAATCGCCCCGGCGTGACGCGCCTGTGTTACTGCGGTCCGGTGGTGCATGCGCGACCGGCCGATCTCCTCTCGGATCGCGAGTTGCTGCAGATCGGGGCGGAGATATTCGGCCACGCTGGCGTACAGGCGGATATCGAGGCCATTCGCCTGGCGCTGGAATCCGTGCGCCGTGCCGGCGTGGTGGCGCCCCGGCTGGACCTGAATCACCCCGGGGTGGGGCGCGCGCTGGTGGACGCCGATCCGGCGCTCGCCGATGCCGGTGACAGGGTGTTCGACCTGTTGAGCGTCAAGGATGTCCCGGGGCTGGAAGCCCTGTGCCGGCAGTCCGGTGCGCAGGCCGAGACGCTGGCCGCGCTGCGCGCGTTGACGGGCCTGTATGGCGACCTGTCGGTGGTGGATCGGGCGCGCACGCGCCTGCCGGCCTTGCCGGCCGTGCAGGCGGCCCTCGATGCCCTGGCGGCGCTGTGTGGAGCGCTGCCGGATGCCCCTATTGCCATCGACCTCGCGGACATGGGCGGCAGCTACGGTTATCACTCGGGCGTGGTGTTCTCCATTTACGCCGAGGGGTGGCATGATGCGCTGGTGCGGGGCGGCCGCTACGACGGCATCGGCCGAAAGTTCGGCCGGGCGCGGCCGGCGACCGGTTTCAGCCTGGATTTGCGCAAGCTTTCCGCCGGCCTGCCGGAGGCTCAACCCTCACAAGCCGTCCGGGCGCCCTGGTCCGATGATCCGGCGCTGGTGCGCGCCGTTCGGGAACTGCGCAGCCAGGGTCACATCGTCATCCAGGTGCTTCCGGGCGAGCCCCAGCGCCCTGATGAATTCCATGTGGACCGGGAACTGGTGTCCACCCCGGAAGGCTGGGCGGTTCGGCCGGTGGCTCCCTGAGGCTGCGGACGGGGCCCACAAAGCGGGATGGTATAAACTAATACGTTTCCCAGGCGGCAAACTGCCGCCGCATGCGCAAAGCTTATGAGCAAGAACATCGTCGTGATCGGCACCCAATGGGGTGATGAGGGCAAGGGCAAGATCGTGGACTGGCTGGCCGAGTCAGCCCAGGGCGTCGTGCGCTTCCAGGGTGGGCACAATGCCGGCCACACCTTGTGGATCAATGGCCGCAAGACTGTTCTGCGGCTGATCCCGTCGGGGATCATGCACCCGAACGTCACCTGCTATATCGGTAATGGCGTGGTGCTTGCGCCCGAGGCGCTGCTGGGCGAAATCGCCGAGCTCGAAGCGGCCGGGCTGGACGTCCGCTCGCGCCTGCAGATTTCCATGGCCTGCCCGCTGATCCTGCCGTATCACGTGGCGCTGGACCAGGCGCGCGAAGCGCGCAAGGGCGAAGGCAAGATCGGCACCACCGGGCGCGGCATCGGGCCTGCCTACGAGGACAAGGTCGCGCGCCGGGCGCTGCGCGTCCAGGATCTGTACGATCCCACGGTGTTCGATGAAAAGCTGGACGAGGTCCTGGATTATCACAATTTCGTGCTGACGCAGTATCTCGGAGCGAAGGCCGTCGATGCGGCCGAGGTGCGCGACCATGTCATGGCGCTGGCGCCCCAGATCGAGCCCATGGTGGCCGACGTGTCCAGCAACCTGCATGTGGCTCGTCGTGCCGGCCACAACCTGCTGTTCGAGGGGGCCCAGGGCACCTTGCTCGATATCGATCACGGCACCTATCCGTTTGTCACCAGCAGCAATTGCGTGGCGGGCGCGGCCGCCGCGGGCGCGGGACTGGGTCCCCAGGCGCTCGATTACGTACTCGGCATCGCGAAGGCCTACACCACGCGCGTCGGCTCGGGCCCGTTCCCGACCGAACTGCTGGACGACACCGGCCTGCGTCTGGCCACGGTGGGCAAGGAATTCGGCTCGGTGACAGGCCGCCCGCGCCGTTGCGGCTGGTTCGACGGCGCCGCCATGAAGCGTTCGGTGATGATCAATGGCCTGACGGGCCTGTGCATCACCAAACTCGACGTGCTCGATGGGGTGGAACAGATCAAGATCGGCGTGGGCTATCGCTACAAGGGCAAGTTCCTCGACGTGCTCCCCTACGGCGCCCATGCGGCAGCCGAGGCCGAGCCGGTACTCGAAGAAATGGCCGGCTGGTCGGAGTCGACGGTGGGCATCACGGAATACGACAAGCTGCCCGTCAATGCGCGCCGCTACCTGGAGCGCATCGCCGAGGTCTGCGATGTCCCCATTGACATGGTGTCCACAGGGCCCGACCGCCTGGAGACCATCGTATTGCGCCATCCCCTCCAGGGTTGAGTCGTCCTGAGCCTCGAAACCGCAAGCCCGCTTGCGGTTTTTTTGATTGAATCTGAAAAGGAAGCAGCAATGAACGTGCCGCCGAGCACTGATCGCGACTTGTGGGTCAGTTGGGAGCAGTACCACGCGCTGATCGAACGATTGGCCTTGAAGGTCCATGAATCGGGCTGGGCGTTCGACAAGATCCTGTGCCTGGCGCGCGGCGGGGTGCGTGTGGGCGACGTGCTGTCGCGTGTCTTCGACCTGCCGTTGGGCATCCTCGCCACCAGCAGCTACCGCGAAGCCGCCGGCACCGTCCAGGGGCAACTCGATATCGCCCAGTTCATCACCATTACGCGCGGCACGCTCGACGGCCGGGTGCTGCTGGTGGATGACATGGTGGACACGGGGCTGACTTTCACTCGCGTGCGCGATCACCTGCTGCGCCAGTTTCCGGGCATCACTGAATTGAGAACCGCCGTACTCTGGCAAAAAGGCCACGCGCAGGTCCAGCCTGATTACTTCGTGGATCAGTTGCCGACCAACCCCTGGATCCACCAGCCGTTCGAGGACTATGACAGTCTGCGCCCGCATCAGCTCGAGTCCTGGATCCGCAAGGGGGTGCGGACCGCCCACCCCCCGGAAGAATAGCGGCCGCTCAGGCGGCGCGGATCAAACGCGGCGGGACGCCCGCAACGAAGCCTCCCGTTGGATGAACGCCTTGGATTCATGCTAGAATTTCTTGTTATCTAGTTTTCACCCACGCCCACCTGGGGCAAGACGGGTTTTGCACATTGGGTTGCGCGCCTCTGTGGCGCGCATATGCGACCAAAGACGCCCCGCACGCCCCCGAACCACAGGCTTTAAGGATTCTGAATGCCGATTGTCCGCCTCAAAGAAAACGAGCCCTTCGAGGCTGCCCTGCGGCGCTTCAAGCGCACCATCGAGAAGACCGGGTTGCTGACGGAACTGCGCTCGCGCGAGTTCTACGAAAAGCCCACGGCCGAGCGCAAGCGCAAGCGTGCCGCCGCCGTGAAGCGTCACTACAAGCGCATTCGCAGCCAACAACTGCCGCCGCGACTCTATTGATTGATTCCTGAATCCTTCATTCAGGAGCTGCTGGCGCGCGTCGATATCGTCGACGTGGTTGGCCGCTACGTCCAGTTGCGCAAAGGGGGCGCAAACCTGCTGGGTTTGTGCCCTTTTCATACCGAAAAGACGCCGTCGTTCACGGTCAGCCCCACCAAGCAGTTCTATCACTGCTTCGGCTGCGGTGCCCACGGCAGCGCTATCCGCTTCCTGACCGAACACACCGGCGCACCGTTTCCGGAAGCCGTGCGCACGCTGGCCGCCAGCGTGGGCATGTCGGTACCCGAAGAATCCAGGACACCGCGCCAGCGCGCAGCGGACCGCGAGCGCCGTGAAGAGGGCTCGCGCCAGCAGCAGATCCTGGAACGGGCCCAGGCGCATTATCGGGCTGCGCTCAAGCAGGCGCCCGAGGCCATCACCTATCTGAAGCGGCGCGGCCTGAGCGGCGAGATCGCCGCGCAGTTCGGGCTTGGGTGGGCGAGCTCCGACCGGCGTGGGCTGGCCAGCGTCTTTCCACACTACGAGGATCCGGCACTGCTGGAATCCGGCCTGGTGATCGAGGCCGAAGACGGCCGCAGGCACGATCGCTTCCGCTCGCGGGTCATGTTCCCCATCCGGAATCCGCGCGGTCAGCTCATTGGTTTCGGCGGCCGCCTGATCGAGCCGGGCGAGCCAAAATACCTGAATTCCCCCGAGACATCCCTGTTCTCCAAGGGCAACGAACTCTACGGCCTGCACGAGGCGCGCGGCGGCATCCACGCCGAGGGCTGTGTGCTCGTCGTGGAAGGCTACATGGACGTCGTGGCCCTGGCGCAGTTCGGGCTGGCCAACGCCGTTGCGACATTGGGCACGTCGACGACGGCCAATCACCTCCAGAAGCTGCGCCGCGCCAGCGACCGCATCGTGTTCAGCTTTGATGGCGACAACGCCGGACGCAAGGCCGCCTGGCGGGCGCTGCAGGCCTGTCTGCCCTGGGTGGCCGAAGACGTCTCGATGCGGTTCCTGTTCCTGCCCAAGGAACACGATCCCGACTCCTATATCCGGGCCTTTGGCGCCCAGGCCCTGCGCGCCTGCCTGGATGAAGCGATTCCGCTGTCGCGCTTCATGCTCGACGAATTGGCGGCGCGCCATGATCTGGCCGAGGCCGAGGGGCGGGCGGCGTGCGTGCACGAGGCGCGCCCCCTGTTCGCCCAGATGCCGGAAGGTGGCTATCGGCTTCAGGTGGAACGGGAGTTCGCGCAGCGGGTGCGCCTGACGCCCGAGGAGCTCAGCCAGATGCTCGCCCAGGATCCAGGTTCCCGGCGATTCTCGCCGGCACCGGCCGGGAAGGCGTCCCTGCCGGAGGATGGAGCGCGGACCAGTGACTCCCAAGGGGCGGCGGGTGTGGCCGCTTATCGAGCGGCGCCTGCCATGGGTCCGGCTTTCGATCCGCACGAGCCAGGATGGGTGCGCAGCCTCGAACCGGACGATGCGGCCCGGGCGGGCTTCGCCCCGTCCGGCCGTGGGCGAACCGGGCGTCGCTCGGGGACCCGACAGGTCACGCCCATGGCGCGCCGGTTGCTGCGGCTGCTGCTCGCGCACCCGGAACTGGTGGCGCGTCTGGGAGACCAGCAGCTTGAATTGTTGGCTCAACATCCCCATCTTCGTCTTGTACGGGACCTGGTCGGGCTGGCCAGCCGGGGCGGGGCCGTGCACGCCGGGGCGTTGCTCGAAGCGGCCGATCCCGACTCGGATCTGGCGCATGCGATCCAGGAGCTGTCCACCGAACTGCTGGCTCAGGACCTGCCGGAGCCCCAGGCCGAGTGGGATGATGCCCTCCGGGCACTGGAACGCCAGACGATTCAGGACCAGTGCGACAGGCTCATTCAGGGCGGACTGCCCACGGAAGATGAGCGGCGCCGTTATCGGGAACTGAGCCGGCGCCTGGCCCGCCTGAAGTCGGCGGCGGGATGAATCTTCCGGGCAGGTGAAGTAAAATACATGATTTTCAATAAGTTGTAGCGTCAACGGGAAAGACACATGACCCAAGGAACTGGCAAGACCCCTGTGGCCACCAAGAAAACGGTGTCCAAAAAGACCAAGGCGGAAAGCCCCGAGCTCGAGACCGTGGTGAAGGGGGCCAGCACAAGGACAGGGGCCGGAGCCGGTGCGAAAGCGGTTCCGGCTGCGGGCGCTGCAACCCGGGCGGAGAAACCGGCGAGGCTCCAGGCTGCAAAGTCGGCCGTGGCCGCCGAGAAGCCCGCAGCCTCGAAAAAGGCGGCTGCCAAAGACGAAAAACCGGCGGCCAAACCGCGCGCGCCCAAGATCGCCTCCGGCCGCAAACCGGGCCGGCCGGCCAAGAGCGGGAGCGGCGATGGCGCCGATTATGTGGATGACGACGCCGATGGCGGCGAGGTCATTCCCGATCTGAAGCCGCTGCCCAAGCGCGGCGGCAAGCGCGCCAAGGGCGAAAAGGAAAGCCCCGCGCGCAGCCAGATGACCCCCGAAGAGCAGGAGGCCCGGCGCAATCGCCTGAAGATCCTGATCAAGCTGGGCAAGGATCGCGGCTACCTGACCTACGGCGAGATCAACGATCACCTGCCGGACGATCTGGTGGACGCCGAGGCGATCGACGGCATCATCAGCACCTTCAACGACATGGGGATCAAGGTCTACGACCAGGCGCCCGATGCCGAGACGCTGCTCATGAGCGATAACGTTCCCTCGGGGTCCACGGACGACGACGTCGAGGACGAGGCCGAGGCCGCGCTCACGACGGTCGATTCCGATTTTGGCCGGACCACCGATCCGGTGCGCATGTACATGCGCGAAATGGGGACGGTCGAACTGCTCACCCGCGAAGGTGAAATCGAGATCGCCAAGCGCATTGAAGACGGCCTGAAGCACATGGTCATGGCGATCGCCGCTTGCCCTACGACGGTCAACGAGATCCTGGAACACGTCCGCCGCGTCCGCGACGGATCGGCCCAGATCGACGAGGTGGTCGACGGTCTGGTGGATGAGGATGGCGAGGACTACGCTGGTTCGGGTGTGTCTTCCGACGAGGACGACGGCCCGGCGGGCGGCATGAGCAGCAAGCAGCTCGAGTACCTGCGCACCAAGGCCCTGAAGAAATTCGAGCTCGTGGAGACTTGGTTCGACAAGATGCGCAAGGCCTTTGAGGCCGAAGGCTACCGCTCGTCGGCTTACGTCCAGGCTCGCGAGGCCATCCACGCCGAACTGCTGGGTGTGCGCTTTACCGCGAAGATGGTGGAGCGGCTGGCAGATGCGTTGCGCGCCCAGGTGGCCGAAGTCCGCGCTCACGAGCGCGCGGCGCTGTCCATCTGCGTGACTCGGGCCGGCATGCCGCGGGTGCATTTCATCAGGGATTTTCCGGGTAATGAGACCAACCTCGAATGGGTGAACGCCGAAGTCGCGGCTGGCCATGATTATTCCGAGACCTTGTCGCGCCACGCGCCGGCGGTCCAGGAAATCCAGCAGAAGCTCATCGAGCTGCAGCGCCAGGTGGTGCTGCCGCTGAAGGACCTGAAGGACGTGAACAAGCGCATGGCCACGGGCGAAGCCAAGGCCCGCAAGGCCAAGCGCGAGATGACCGAGGCCAACCTCAGGCTGGTGATTTCGATTGCCAAGAAGTACACCAATCGCGGGCTGCAGTTCCTGGACCTTATCCAGGAAGGCAACATCGGCCTGATGAAGGCCGTGGACAAGTTCGAATACCGCCGGGGTTACAAGTTCTCCACCTATGCCACGTGGTGGATCCGTCAGGCCATCACGCGTTCGATTGCCGACCAGGCGCGCACGATCCGTATTCCGGTGCACATGATCGAGACCATCAACAAGATGAATCGCATCAATCGCCAGATTCTGCAGGAAACGGGCGCCGAGCCGGATCCCGCCACCCTGGCGCAGAAGATGGACATGCCAGAGGACAAGGTGCGGAAGATCCTGAAGATCGCCAAGGAACCGATTTCCATGGAAACGCCGATTGGCGATGATGACGATTCCCACCTGGGAGACTTCATCGAGGACACCGGCACCGTGTCGCCTTCGGACTTCGCCTTGCATGGATCCATGCGCGACGTGGTGAAGGAAGTGCTGGATTCGCTCACGCCGCGCGAGGCCAAGGTCCTGCGCATGCGTTTCGGCATCGAGATGAGCACCGACCAGACGCTGGAAGAGGTCGGCAAGCAGTTCGACGTGACGCGCGAGCGCATTCGCCAGATCGAAGCCAAGGCGCTGCGCAAGCTGCGCCACCCCAGCCGCGCCGACAAGCTCAAGAGCTTCCTCGAGGGCCAGTGACGCGGGCGGCGGCTGCTTGCATCCGTCCCTGAAACAGGCCTGCCTCTCGGCAGGCCTGTTTCATTCCCTCGGGGCTCGGAGCGGCTCCCAGACGATCGTGCTGGCGGCGCGGCGGCGGAAGTCCCTGGGTGATTCGCCGGTCACGTTGCGAAAGAACCGTGTGAAGTGCGCCGGTTCCGCGAAGCCGAGCGCATCCGATATCTCGCTGATGCTCAGCGGCGTATAGAGCAGGCACCGGTTCGCTTCCAGCGAAAGCCGCTCGTGGATGAGCTGAAGCGGCGGCTTGCCGGCATGGGTGCGCGTCACGACGTTCAGGTGGGCCGCCGTCAGTCCCATGCGCCCCGCATACCAGGCCACGTCGTGGTGGTCCGCATAGGCGTCCTCCAGCAGTTCGGTGAAGCGTGCGTAGTGGCTCAGCCCGCGTGAACGGGCGGGCTGCGGTGTGCCTTCCGGGCGGCTGCTGCGCAGCCGGGCGTAGAGCAGCGTCAGCCAGGCTTCCAGTTGCGCTTCCCGATAGGGCTGGGCGCCGGTGTATTGGGCCTGAAGCTGACTGCACGCCTCGTGCAGGGCCTGGGCGGATGGGCGTTCGTCCAGTCTGTGCACGGCCGGCCGGTCCGGAATGGAGGCCTTGGGATCCAGACGGTGGACAAGCCGGGCCAGCAACGGATAGGCGATCGTGATGACGTGCCCGTCGCAGTTCGTCGTGAAATCGTAGCCGTGCACGAAGGCCTGCGGGATTTCCACAGCGCCGGGACCCGTCAGCCGCACCCGCGTGTCGTCCAGCCAGATGGTGGCTTCGCCGCGGTGCAGCGAGAGGACCTGGTAGAGGCCGGAGTGGCGGTGGGGGCGGATATGCCAATTGTGCAAGCGGCTGCGGGTGGCAATGGTCTCACAATGCACCATTTCAGCGGTCGGCCATTCGTCCTGGCCGCCGTACAATTTGAAGATCGGTGCGAAGTCAAGAGATGCCATTTGGGTAATTTTACCCTCTAAAAATCCATTCAAAAATCGGGGTGGCTCGGGCACCATGCTGAAGGTGAAGAGGCCGCGCGCCAGGGGGCGCCATGGCCTGGATGGAGAACAGACATGAAAACACAGGTGGCCATCATCGGCGCCGGCCCGTCGGGACTGCTGCTGGGACAGCTTCTGCACCGTTGCGGCATCGACAACGTGATTCTGGAACGGCGCAGCCCGGAGTATGTGTTGGGGCGCATCCGCGCCGGCGTCCTGGAGCACGGGACGGTGGAATTGCTGCGGGAAGCGGGCGTGGCCGCGCACATGGAGCGCGAGGGCCATGTCCACGACGGTTTTTCGATTTTTGTGAACGGCGAGCGCACGCGCATCGATCTGAAGAAACTGAGCGGCACCAGCATCATGGTGTACGGACAGACAGAAGTCACGCGGGACCTGATGAAGGCGCGCAAGGAGGAAGGCGCCCTGAGCTTCTACGAGGTCGACGAGGTCGGGCTGCACGACATTGCGTCGGATCATCCCTCGGTCACCTACGTGAAAGATGGCCAGACGCACACCCTGGAATGTGATTACATCGCCGGTTGCGACGGCTTTCATGGGCCATCGCGCCAATCCATTCCGCGCGACAGGATCCGCGAATTCCAGCGGACCTATCCGTTCGGGTGGCTGGGGCTCATGGCCGACACGCACCCGGTCGAGCACGAACTCATCTACATCAACCACCCACGCGGCTTTGCCCTTTGCAGTCAGCGCTCGCTCACACGCAGTCGCTACTATCTGCAGGTTCCGCAGGGCGAGAAGGTCCAGGACTGGTCCGACGACCGCTTCTGGAAAGAGCTGAAGAACCGCATGGCGCCTGATGTCGCAGCGAAACTGGAGACGGGTCCTTCGCTGGAAAAGAGTATCGCGCCCCTGCACAGCTTCGTGGTCGAACCCATGCAGTACGGGAACCTTTTTCTGCTGGGGGATGCCGCGCACATCGTCCCGCCGACCGGCGCAAAGGGCCTGAACCTGGCGGCGAGCGATGTCTACGCACTCTATCACCTGCTGCGCAAGGCGTATCTGGACAAACAGCCCGAGGCCCTGCAACGGTATTCCGAGATCTGCCTGCGGCGGGTCTGGAAAGCCGAGCGCTTCACGTGGTGGATGACGTCCGTCCTGCACCGTTTCGATCACGACCCGTTCAGCCAGCGGCTGCAGGAAACCGAAGCCGCCTACAGTCTGGGCTCCGAGGCGGCGCGCACCTGCATTGCCGAAAACTACGTCGGGCTGCCATTCGAGAAGATCGCCTGACGGCTTTCGGGACGCCTGCGCTCCGCTCCGGGTGTGCAGGCCCGCGTCCCGCTCAAGGCGCGGTCAGTTCATGGCGCATGGCCCATTCCAGGATGTGCTCCAGGCATGTCGCGGGGGCTTCAAAAGGCGCCATGTGGCCGGCTTCCGGGATCCCATGGAGTTCGGCGCCCGGGATGGCCTTGGCCATGGCTTCGTGCCGCGACAGCGGGCTCCATCGGTCTTCGGCACCACTCATGAGGAGGACGGGACAGCCGATTCCGGGCAGCAGGTTCGTGGCGTCTGGCCGCTCGATGAGCGCCTGGATCTGTCCGGCGAACGAGGCGACGCTGGAGCGCAGCACCATGGTTCGCATGCGGCGCATCAGTGTCGCGTTGCCGGGCGTCTTCGAAGCAATCATCCCCGCCAGCCAGTCATCTGCGATGGCTTCGATGCCGCCGGCTTGTGCGGCTTGCACGATGGCGCGCCGGCGGTCGATTTCGTCCGGACCCAGGCCTTTGTAGCCGGTGTCCATGAGCACCAGGCCGCGGACGCGGTCGGGCGCCTGTCGCGCCATTTCGAGCGCGACGCGACCGCCCATCGAATGCCCGACGGCGACGACCGGCCCGCTCGTTCGTTGCAGAATGGTTTGTGCAGCCTCGGTCAGCGAGGTGATGCCGCTGAGCTTGGCCGCCAGTACGGGCGCCGTGCGTGAAAGAGGGCCAATGAAGTCGGCCCAAGTGTCCGCGTCGCAGAGCAGGCCGTGCAGGAGGATCCAGGTGGGTGCGGGTGAGGGGTTCATGATTCGGGTCGCCAGGAGGAATGAAGCGGATTGGCCGGCGGCGGCGCGGCCTCGCAGTCCGCGTCGGTTTTCGGCGTGATAATCTGGGCTGGGCGCACGGGCAGCGCTTCCGGTTCGCCGGACATTCCGGACCGCAAGCCCAGCGGTGTTTCGCGAGACCCTGCATGTCGGATTCTATTCTGTATGAGCCCCTCTACGTTCAACCGGGCCATCTGCTGCGGCGCGCACAGCAGATTTCGGCTTCGATCTTTCACGACGAGATCGGCAACCGGGTGACGCCCATACAATACGCCGTCCTGTGCGTGGTCATGGACAATCCCCAGGTTGACCAGGTGTCCATGGCCGGCTTGGCGGCCATCGATACGTCCACGGCGGCCAGCGTCGCCACCCGGCTCGAAGAAAAGGGGCTACTGACGCGTGAAGTCGATCCCTCCGACCGGCGGCAGCGGCGGCTGCTCCTCACGCAGTCCGGCCGGGACTTGCTGGTCGAGGTCAATGGGGGGATCAGTCGCCTGCACCGCCGCATCTTCGAAAAGTTCTCGGCAGAGGAGGAATCCCAATTCATGGTACTGCTGGAAAAACTGGTACACCTGAACAATCATCAAAGCCGGGCGCCGTTCACGGCTTCTCCGGTGACTGCCGCCGATTCGCAGCAGGCCACCGTCGGGTCGTAGGCGCCGGGAGAGCGGGAGAGGCGCTCGGACATCCCGAACGGCCGGCTGCTCACCGCGCCGGTTTCCGACAGTCCGTGAGGGTTAATACCAGTTCAACGCCTGAATCGAGGTTCGTAAAATGGCCATATATTCAGTGTGCTGAATAACAGCATGCTGAACAATTCGGAGGTCCATCCTCGGCTTGCGTGTTGCTCTCCGCACCGACTCTTCAGGAGATTGAGCATGTTTCCCATGAACGCTTGGTACGTAGCCTGTACCCCGGATGAGATCGCCGGGAAACCATTGGGGCGCAAGATCTGCGGGCTGCAGATCGTTCTGTATCGGGGCCGGGAAGGCAAGGTGGCCGCGCTGGAAGACTTTTGCCCGCACCGCGGGGCGGCACTGTCGCTGGGTTCGGTGGTGGACGGCAACCTGATGTGCGGCTACCACGGCCTGGTCATGGACGGCCAAGGCAAAGCGGTGTCCATGCCCATGCAGCGGGTCAATGGCTTTCCCTGCATCCGCAGCTACCCGGTGGAGGAGCGGCACGGATATGTCTGGATCTGGCCCGGCGATGCGGCGAAGGCCGATCCAGCCACCATCCCCAATCTGCCGTGGTCGAACAGCTCCGAATGGGCGTTCGGCGGCGGGCTGTATCATATCCAGTGCAGCTATCGCCTGATGGTCGACAATCTCATGGACCTCACGCATGAGGCCTATGTCCACGTGGGCAGCATCGGCCAGAACGAAATCGACCAGTCGCCTGTCAAAACCCATGTGGAAGGCAATCAGGTCGTGACCAGCCGCGAAATGAACGACATCGTGGCACCGCCTTTCTGGCAGATGGCCATGCGGGCGCAAGGCCTTGATGACCAGGCTCGTGTGGATCGCTGGCAGTATTCGCGTTTCACGGCACCGGGCAGTGTGCTGATCGACGTGGGCGTCGCGCTGGCGGGCGAGGGCGGCATCAAGGCCGATCCATCCAAGCGGGTGTATTCGATCGTGGTGGACTTCATGACGCCCGAGACTGAAACGTCACACTGGTACTTCTGGGGCATGGCGCGCCACTTCAAGCCCGACGATCCCGCGCTGACAGATGCCATTCGCGACGGACAGGGCAAGATTTTCAACCAGGACCTGGCGGTGCTCGAGGCGCAGCAGCGCAATCGCGATGCATTCCAGGGACGTCGTTTGCTGGCCCTCAACATCGATGCGGGTGGGGTGCGGGCCAATCGCATGCTGGACGACCTGGTCGCCGCCGAGCGCGCTTTGCCGACCGGGGCCACAGTCGGCTAAAGTGCAGTATGTTCCCGATCCGGCGCTCGGGTCCGTTGCGGGCCGGGACAACACGAGAAATTCATGACTGATACTTTGCTGTCTGTCCGGGTCGCCGGGAAATCCGCCGCGGCCCAGGACATTGTGAGCCTGGAGCTGGTCGACGCGGCGGGCGGACTGCTGCCGGCATTCACGCCTGGTGCGCACATCGACGTTCATTTGCCCGGCGGCCTGATCCGCCAGTATTCATTGATGAACGACTGCCAGGACCGCAGCCGTTTCCGGATCGGAGTCCTGCGGGAATCGCAATCGCGGGGCGGGTCCATCGCCTTGCACGATCAGGTAAGCGCCGGCGACGTGCTGCAGATCAGCGCGCCGCGCAATCGCTTCGAACTGGTGCCGTCGGCGCACAGCCTGTTGCTGGCTGGAGGAATCGGGGTCACGCCCATCCTTTGCATGGCGCTGGCGCTCAACCGGCAAGGCGCGGATTTCACCCTGCACTATAGTTGCCGCAGCCGGGGCCGGGCGGCCTTCCTCGCCGAGCTGGAGTCCATGGCCAGCGCGGGCCGCGCGCATCTGCATTTCGACGACGAACCGGCTACCGCGATGGATGCCGTGGCACTGTTGGCCGGGGCCGTGCACGATGCCGCGCAGGTCTACGTCTGCGGGCCGGCGGGTTATATCGAATTCATCCGCGCCCAGGCGCGCGCGGCGGGCCTTCCGGATACCCAAGTCCATTTCGAGCGCTTCGCGTTGAGCGAAGCCGACAAGCCGCAGACGGGGGATCAGGACGTTGCGTTCCAGGTGCAGCTTGCCAGCACCGGCGAAGTCTTCGACATTCCGGCGGACGAAACGATCACACACGCGCTGGATCGCCAGGGCGTCTTCATCCCGGTATCCTGCGAGGAAGGCATCTGCGGCACCTGCCTGACCGGTGTAAAGTCCGGCATTCCGGACCATCGCGACAGCTACCTTACCGATGACGAGCACGCGGCCAACGATCAGTTCACGCCTTGTTGTTCGCGGGCGCTTACGCCGTTGCTGGTATTGGATCTGTAGACCTCATCACCTGAAACCTGCTCTATAAAACCGAGGAGACAATTCCGTGAAGCATTCCATTGGCAAATTGCTGGCGACTGCGGCGCTGGCGGCCGGCGCCCTGGGCGTGGCCCAGGCACAAGACCTGAAGATCGGGATGGTGGTCCCGGTGTCCGGGCCGTTTGCGACCACTGGCCAGCAAATCATGAATGGCGCAAAGCTCTACCTGAAGCAGCATGATGACACGCTGGGCGGGCGCAAGGTCATCCTGCTCGAAAAGGACGACACGGGCATCTCGCCAGCGTTGAGCAAGCGCCAGGCGCAGAATCTCCTGATCCAGGACAAGGTCGATATCCTGGCGGGCTTTGGCCTGACCCCGGCTGCGTTTGCCGTGGCGCCGCTGGCCACCGAGGCGAAGGTTCCCATGCTGGTGCTCAATGCGGCGACGTCCTCCATTACCCAGAAATCGCCCTATATCGTGCGCACGTCGATGACGTTGCCGCAAGTGGCTGCTCCTATGGCCACCTGGGCGGCGAAGAATGGCATCCATTCGGTGTATCTGCTGGTGGCCGACTATGGCCCGGGGCATGATGCCGCGGCGCAGTTCAAGAAAACCTTCACCGCCGCGGGCGGCACCATCGTGGGCGAAGTGCAGACACCGCTGACCAGCCCCGACTTCGCGCCTTTCCTGCAGAAGATCAAGGACGCGAAGCCCGATGCCATTTTCTCGTTCGTGCCCAACGGCGAGCAGGGCGTTTCGCTGGCCAAGGGCTACAAGGAGCGCGGGCTGGACAAGGCCGGCATCAAGCTGCTGGCCACTGGCGACGTGGTGACTGAAGACGTGATCAACGCCATGGGCGACAACGCGCTGGGCATGATCACCTCCTTCCACTATTCCACCGCCCATGATTCCCCCGAGAACAAGGCGTTCGTGGCGGCTTACGAGAAAGCCTATCCTGGCGTGCGTCCGAACATGGTCGCCGCGGCTTCCTACGACGGCATGCGTCTGATCGACGAGGCGCTGAAGAAAACCAAGGGCGATGCCAAGGGTGATGCGTTCATGGCCGCGGTGAAAGGCATGAAATGGGTGAGCCCGCGTGGTCCGGTGGAAATCGATCCGCAGACGCGCGACATCACCCAGAACGTCTACATCCGCAAGGTCGAACGCGTGAACGGCGTGCTGCAGAACGTGGAATTCGACACGTTCGAGGCGGTCAAGGATCCGGGCAAGTCGTAAGACGCTGATCCGGGCGGCACCTCCCGCTTCCGCAGCGGGGATCGGGGCGAGACTCTTCGGAGGCCGCCCCGATGTCGTCCATACCGGGCCGGTATAGCTGCTAGTCGGGATCCGGCCCTTAACATCGGGCGGCTTCATGGCGATAATCAGAGGATGATGACGACACGACAACGCACAATTGGCGGCCTGCGGGTCTTTCCGATCGGCCTGGGATGCATGGGGCTGTCACACGGCTACGGGCCCGCGGTATCTGACGAACAGGCGCGCACGCTGCTCCTGGGCGCGCTGGATGCGGGGGTGACGCTATTCGACACAGCGGCCCTGTATGGCTTTGGCGCCAACGAAGAACTGCTGGGGCGGATCCTGTCGCCGCATCGCACCCGTTTCACGCTGGCCAGCAAATGCGGCATCTTCCGGGGGCCGGACGGCAAGCGCCTGATCGACGGCCGCCCGGAAACACTCAAGCAGACCTGCGAGGACTCGCTGCGCCGCCTGCGCACCGACGTGATCGACCTCTACTACCTGCACCGCTGGGACAAGTCGGTGCCGCTGGAAGACTGCGTGGGAGCGCTGGCGGATCTGGTCCGCGCCGGCAAAATCCGGCAGATCGGCCTGTCGGAGGTCTCGGCCCGGACGCTGCGGCGAGCCCATGCGGTGCATCCCATCGCCGCCGTGCAGAACGAATATTCCCTGTGGACGCGCGAGGTCGAGATCGGGCTGCTTCAGGCCTGCCGCGAGCTGGATGTTGCGTTGGTGGCGTTCAGTCCCTTGGGACGCGCGTATCTGGCCGACGGCCTGCCCGATCTGGGGCGCCTGGACGCGTCGGATCTGCGCCTGCGGCTCCCCCGTTTTCAACCCGACGCCTACGCGCGCAACCTGAAGCTGTTGCTGCCGCTGCGCGAGCGGGCCCAGGCGCTGGGGTGCCAGCCCTCGCAGCTTGCGCTGGCCTGGCTGCTGCACCAGGCTCCGAATGTCGTTCCTATCCCGGGAACCACCAACCTGGCCCACCTCGAGCAGAATGTGGGTGCTGTGGACGTGGTGCTGGATGACGCCACGTGCGCAGAGCTGTCGCAATGGTTCGATCGGGAACGAGTGACCGGGCCTCGCTACGCCGACGCCACCCTCAAGGAAATCGATACCGAGCGTTATTCCTGACGCACCGCGCCTGACGCACGGCGGTTGTTCAGCGCCCCGTTGGGGCGATTGCGGACTTGTACACGGGTCCGGCCCTATTCATGACGGAGATGCGCATCATGCAGGATACGAAGAACACCAGGCTGGGATTCATCGGCTATGGCGAAGTGGGCGGAATCTTTTGCGCCGGTCTGTCCAGCCACGTGGACTCGGTCTGCGCCTGGGACCTCAAGCTCGCCGACGCGGCCCAGGCCGAGCCGCTGCGGGCCCGGGCCGATCGGGATCGGGTGTCGCTGTGCAGTTCGGCATCCGATCTGTGCGCGGCCAGCAATCTGATCATTTCGGCGGTGACGGCCTCCAATACCGTGGCCGTGGCGCGCGAAGCGGCCGCCTATCTTCAGCCGGACACGCTCTTCCTGGATCTGAACTCGGCCTCGCCCGGCGCCAAGCGTGAGGCTGGCGCCGCCATCGAGGCGGCGGGTGGGCATTATGTGGAGGCCGGCGTGATGAGTTCGGTGCCGCCGCATGGCATCCGCGTCCCGATGCTGCTCGGTGGCCCGTACGCGGATTCCTTGGCGGTGCGCCTGCGCGCCTGGGGCATGGACGCCCGCGCCGTCTCGGAAGAGCTGGGCATCGCGTCGGCCATCAAGATGTGCCGCAGCGTCATGATCAAGGGCCTGGAGGCACTGGTGGTGGAAAGCTACACGACCGCTCGCGCCTACGGCGTCGAAGACCATGTGCTGCCGACGCTGAAGGAAACATTCCCCTCTATCGATTGGTCGGAAGAGGGACGCTATTTCTATAGCCGCGTAGTCCAGCATGGGAAGCGCCGCGCCGAGGAAATGCGCGAGGCTGCCAACACGGTACGCGAAGCGGGATTCGAGCCGTTGATGGCCGCGGCCACGGCCCAGAAGCAGGATTGGGTCGCCCGGCTCGCTGCCAAGGGTCTGTTCGAGGGCATCCAGAAATCGGGCGGCTGGCAGGCCTACGCCGATCGCTTGATCCAGCAGGCCAAGCGCCGGGATTGATGCGGCTGTTCGGCTAGCGGCGCGCACCGCCTCTCACGCGGTGCCGTTCAACGAATTCGAAGATCCCCATGCCGGCCAGCAGCGCAAGAAAGAAGATGATGGCCTTTGTCTGCCCCGTGCCGAGATTGACGATCGCGGGTCCGGGGCACAGCCCGGCAATTCCCCATCCCATTCCAAAAAGCAGGCTGCCGAGGATGAGCCGGCGGTCGATGTGACGCGCCGTGGGCAGTTTCATTTCGAATCCAAGAAGCGATCGCCGGCGGCGGCCAGCCACCACGAACGCTCCGAACGCCACCACCACGGCGCCGACCATGACCAGCCCCAATGAGGGGTCCCAGGCGCCTGTGATATCGAGAAAACCCAAGACCTTGGCCGGCAGGACCATGCCGGAGAGCATCAGGCCTGCGCCGAAGACGATACCCGCTAATAATGATGTGATGATGCCCATGAGAGATTGCCTCACAGATGGAGGATATGACGGACGACATACACGGTCGCGAAACCGGCAGCCATGAACACGGCTGTGGCCGCCATGGAACGCGGCGACAGGCGTGACAGGCCGCAGACACCATGGCCCGACGTGCATCCGGACCCCAGGCGCGTGCCGAATCCGACCAGCAGTCCGGCCAGTACCAGCGCGCCATGCCCGGTGGCGATGGGGACGACCGGCCAGCGGCCGAACAGCCCGAAGAGCGAGGGCGTGACGGCCAGCCCGGCGATGAAAGCCAGGCGCCATGCGAGGTCTGTCGGGTGGGGGCTCAGCAGCCCCCCGAGCACACCGCTGACACCGGCGATGCGGCCGTTGAGCAGTGCATACAGTGCTGTTGCCAGGCCAATCAGCATGCCGCCGGCCAGCGCCGATCCAGGCGTGAACGCATTCCAGTCGATCATGGCCGGTTCTCCTTGGGGCAATAAAGTTCGTAGAGCAGCGTCAGGACCTGAAGCAGCTGTTGATCCGCCACGCTGTAATTGATGTACTTGCCCGACCGGCGGGTACGGACGACGCCTTCATGGCGCAGTACCCGCAATTGCTGGGACAGCGTCGGCTGGCGAATGTCCAGAACCTCTTCCAGATCGCCTACGCAGCGTTCCCCCTGCGAGAGCTGGCACAGCAACAGCAAGCGATCCGGGTTGGCCAGGATTTTCAGCTTGTCGGCCACGTCCTCCGCGGCGACCCGCATCAAAGCGGGATCCAGAACTTCAGTTGGCATTCATGGCTCCTATCGTTTCAATTACTATATTTTCACATATAATATATGTCAATAATATGTACAACTGAATAGTGCATACTCAGGGGGCGTATCGTGACTGCCAATATCCATTCCTTCTTTGATCCCGTCTCGGGGACCGTCAGCTATGTGCTGTCCGACAGCGGCGAGGCAGCCGTGATCGACTCGGTCCTGGATTTCGACAAGGCCGGGGCCTGGACTTCCACGCAGTCGGCTGACCGGATCGTCGATTACGTCCGCGCCCGCGGCCTGACCGTACGCTGGATCCTCGAGACACACGCGCACGCCGATCACCTCTCGGCCGCCAGCTATCTGAAGACCATTCTCGGGGGGCGCCTCGCGATGGGTGCGCAGATTCGCGAGGTGCAAAGGATCTTCAAGCAGTTCTACAACCTGGGGTCCGACTTTCCGACAGATGGCACGCCGTTTGATCATCTGTTCGACGATGGCGAGACGTTCCGGGTGGGTGCTTCGACCATCACGGCACTTCGCGTCCCCGGCCATACGCCGGCGGATATGGCCTACCAGGTCGACAGTCTCGTTTTCACCGGCGACACCCTTTTCATGCCGGACGTCGGCACGGCTCGCGCCGATTTTCCGGGCGGCAGCGCTCGGACCCTTTATCAGTCGATCCAACGGCTCCTGAGGTTGCCTGAGTCCACACGCTTGATGCACTGCCACGACTATCCTCCCAATGGGCGCGAACCCTCGTGGGAAAGCTCGGTCGGCGCGCAGCGCGCGGCCAATATCCACGCTCACGATGGCGTGTCGGAGGCGCAGTTCGTCGCTTTGCGGCAGGCGCGCGATGCATCCCTGCCGCCGCCCGACCTCATCCTTCCGGCCGTGCAGATCAACATCCGCGCGGGTGTACTCCCCCCGGCCGAAGACAACGGCGTGTCCTACCTCAGGATACCGGTGAATGTGCTGCAGCGGCCTTCGTCCTCGCCCAATCTTCGGCGCACGTAGCGCGGTCGCGCGGCGCTGAACTTGGCGCTCCGCTGTGTATGTGAATTCCATCACATGTTGTTGAACGTCTACACATGAGCCTCCCGGCGTACCGCGAAGGGCGCTCGGGGCGCGGGCGGGAAGACGTCCGCCACAGAGGAGCCTCCTGCGGAGGACCGGTGTGGCGCCACCCCCGAAAGTGTTGGCATGGCCTTTGCTTAAAGGTAAGGAAAGCAAACCAGCACCCCGGCACAAACGGATGCCGACACCCAGGAGGAGATCAATACCATGGAACTCAACTTCAAGCACACAGCTTGTCTTGCCGTCTCTGCTCTGGT
Organism: Castellaniella sp.; assembly: GCA_035572875.1. Taxonomy (GTDB): domain Bacteria; phylum Pseudomonadota; class Gammaproteobacteria; order Burkholderiales; family Burkholderiaceae_B; genus Castellaniella. The sequence continues at coordinate 30,293 of DATNAI010000224.1, forward strand.
CATCGCGACCACGGGCGCGCAGGCGGCTCAGGATAAAGAGCCTATCGTGATCGGCGCGGCGATTTCGCTGACCACGGAACAGGCCATTGCGGGTCAGGAGCAACGGGCGGGGATTTTGACGGCTGTCAATGAGATCAACCAGGCGGGCGGT
>DATNAI010000225.1:0-18462 GCA_035572875.1 Castellaniella sp.
GGGATGCGTTCGTGGCGGACAGTAGCGTCCATGGTCGGGTCCGTGTCCGGAAAGTACAGATTATTGTCTCTTATTCTCATGTCAAGTTGGCCGGTTTCGGGCCATCCTGTCAGCCGATGCGTTGGATTTTTCAGAGAGTTCCCGCACCAGTCGAGTGGCAATCGGGCGCGGCGGCCTGTCCGGAAAACCTCCGGCATCTTCGAAGAAGATTGATGCTGAGGAGACACTCATGTTTGTCAGAAACGTCTGGTATGTCGCTGGCTTCGAGGAGGATTTCGAAGCGCCGTTCGTCGCACGCCGCATCCTGGGCGAACCGGTTCTCATGTACCGCTCGTCGGTGGGCGGCTATGTAGCCCTCAAGGACGAGTGTCCGCACCGGCTGGTGCCGCTGTCACTGGGCGAGCGGATCGGCGACTGCATTCAGTGCGGCTATCACGGGATGTGCTTTTCCACTGATGGTGCCTGCACGAGCGTTCCGGGTCAAGACAACATCCCCGAGGCGGCCCGTGTCGATACCTATCCGCTGGTGGCTCGCCACGGCATTGTCTGGATCTGGATGGGGAATCGGGATCTCGCCGCCCCCGAACTGATCCCCGACCTGCACTGGAATTCCAGCGATCGGTGGGCGGCTTCCCGGGGCTATCATCACTTCAACTGCAATTACACGCTGATGAACGACAATCTCCTGGACCTCAGCCACGAGACCTATGTGCACAAAAGCACCATCGGCACGCATGAAAAAGAGCCCATTGCCAGCTTCACGCCCAAGGTCACGATGGTGGGCGACTGCATGGTGCGGGCGCATCGGGAGATGCGCGGAATCGAAGCGCCGCCCTTCTTTGCCACGATGATAGGACGTGACTGCACCATCAACCGCTGGCAGTCGGCCATCCACTTCGTGCCGTCGACCAATCTGACGGTCCTGGGAATCCATCCGGTGGAAGAAGACCGCGCGACGGCCCGGGTCGCGCATGTCCTGCATCTGCTGACCCCCGAGAGCGAATCCAGCACGCACTATTTCTGGGCGGTGATCCGCAATTTCAGGATCGATGACGCCGACCTGACGGAGGAACTGCGGGTCGGCAACTCCCGCACGTTCGACGAAGACCGGGACATCGTGGAAGCGCAGCAAAGGCGGATCATGGAAACCGGCCGGACCGTGCCCGGGGTCGCCATCGTACAGGACCAGTCGCCGATCCGCGCGCGCCGGATGCTGGAAAAGCGCCTGAAGCAGGAGCAGGACGATCCGGCCTACACAGTCTTGCCGCCACAGCTCGTGCCCGAACACTCATTTGCCCTGCTGGAGGAGTTCGCGGCGTAGGATGGCGGAGTAGTCCGGTCGTTCAAATCAAGAATATTCGATCAAAGGAGACAACATGAAGATGCGCTTGATCCCCTCGATGGTGGTGACGCTGGCGATGATGGCGCTCTGCGCGAGCGCCCAGGCCAAGGATCTGAAGATCGGCCTGGTGCTGTCGGTATCCGGGTTCTATGCCGATGCCGCGCGCCAGATCCGGAATGGCATCGATCTGTACATGGCGCAGCACGGGGATACGGTCGCCGGCCGCAAGATCCAGTTGATCGTCAAGGACACGGGTGGGATCGCCCCCGCCGTGGCCAAGCGGGCCGCCCAGGAACTGCTCATCAAGGACAAGGTCGATATCCTGGCCGGATTCGCGCTGACGCCCAATGCCATTTCGGTGGCACCGCTGGTCACACAGACCAAGGTTCCCATGGTGATCATGAATGCCGCGACGTCCTCCATCACCGAGCGCTCCCCGTATATCGTGCGAACCTCGATGACAGTGCCGCAGGGCGCCTGGGCCATGGCTCAATGGGCTCATAAAAACGGGATCAAAAAGGTCTACACATTGTCCGCCGACTATGGGCCCGGGCACGACGCCGAGGCTCAGTTCACCAAGACCTTCACCGGGCTGGGTGGCCATATCGTGGGCAGCGTGCGCACTCCCGTGGAGAACGTGGACTATTCGCCTTATCTGCAGCGGGTCATCGATTCGAAGCCCGACGCCCTGTTCATGTTGATTCCGACCGGCAGCTCGCTGGTGGCAGCCGTGAAGGAAATCCGCAACCTGGGGCTGGCGGAAAAGCATGGCATCCGGGTGCTCGGCACGGGCGACTCCACGGGCGAAGGGCAGTTGCCGGCGATGGGCGACTCCGCCGTGGGATTGATCACCGCTTTTCATTATTCCGAGGCGCATGATTCTCCCGAAAATCATGCCTATGTCCAGGCCTACTCCAAGGCCTTTCCGGAAGACCGGCCGGACTTCATGTCGGTGGGCGGCTACGACGGGATGACGCTGATCTACAAGGTCCTGGAGAAGACGGCGGGTGATGCCAACGGCGACGCCTTCGTCGCTGCAGCCAAGAGCATGCAGTGGGTCAGTCCTCGCGGTCCCGTGCAGATCGATCCGGACACGCGCGACATCATTCAGAACGAGTACATCCGCAAGACCGAACGGGTCAACGGCGTGGTTCAGAACGTGGAGTTCGACGTCATGAAGGCCGTGAAGGATCCGGCCAAGGCCAAGGGCTGACGGTGGGACGGTACCGCCACGGGGTGCCCTCGTCGGAGGTCGCCTCGGCGGCCGTGATCATTGCTTCGGGGTGAGCCGCAGCAGACTCCCCCCGGTTCGGTCTTCGATCACCCACAGGGCGCCGTCCGGGGCGACCGCCACGTCGCGGATGCGCCGCCCCAGCGTCCAGCGGTCGACCTGTCGAGCGCAACCGTCGCCGGTGAAGACGATCCTCACCAATCCCGCCGAATGCAGACCCCCAATCAGTGCCGATCCGCGCCACGCCGGGAATAGGGTGCCCGAATAAAATGCCATTCCGGCGGGCGCAATGACGGGATTCCAGTAGAGCGCCGGCTCCACGAACTCCGGCCGGGTGGGCGGACGCGGAATGGGTTCCCCGCTGTATTGATCGCCGTACGAAACGTATGGCCAGCCATAGTTGCCGCCGCGCTGGATCCGATTCAGTTCGTCGCCGCCGCGGGGTCCCATTTCGTGTTCCCAGAGCTGGCCGTCGGGGGCGAATGCCAGCCCGTATGGGTTGCGATGGCCCGTGCTCCACGTCAGCGCCCGGATGCCGGCTTCCCGGGCCATCGGGTTGTCCGGGGGGGCCGAGCCGTCCAGGTTCATGCGCAGGATCTTGCCGCGCGCCAGGTCCGGATCCTGGGCAGTGTCGGGTTCCTGCCGGTCTCCGACGCTGAGGAACAGATGTCGGCCATCAGGCGCAAAGGCGATGATGCCGCCGGGCTGTCCACCCCTGCTGGGCGGGCTCTGGCGCCAGATCGTGGTCAGATCCCGCAATAGAGGGCCCTTCTCCGCGACCTCCAGGCGCGCGCGCGCCAGGACCAGCGACCCGCCTCCCTGCGCTTCCGGTTCGACATACGTGAAGTACAGCGCGGCATCGTGCGTGAAATCCGGCGATACGGCCACATCCAGCAGACCGTCCTGGCCTCGGTAATAGACCTTCGGGACTCCGGAGATCTCGGTCTTGTGACCGCCTTGGGTGACAAGGAACATCCGTCCTGGTTTTTCCGTGACCAGCAGCCGCTGGTCCGGCAAGAAGGCGATGGCCCAGGGATAATCAAAGGTCGCAATGGACTGCGCCCGGAAGGGTGGTGCGGCGCGGGCCGGCAAGGTGCCGGCGTTCTCGATGCAGGTCGCCGCCTGTGCCGACGGCGGACGCGCCGCAGGCGCGGCGGCGAGGGCGGCAATGGGAAACGACTGGCACAGCAGGGCCATCAGGGCCACCCGCCGGGCTGCCCTGATGGAGGGGCGGCTCAGTCGTCGGGAAATTCCCATTTTTGGGCACTCGCTCCCGCCAGCTCCTGCACGCGGGTCTCGTCCTGTCCGAATTCCGACGCGACACCGGTGTAGGTGATCGCGCCGCGCTCCAGTACGTAGGCGCGGTCCGCGACTTCGATGGCCGCGCGCACGTTCTGTTCGATCAGCAGCACTGAAGTACCTTCGTTCCGTGCCGCGACGATGACGTTGAACACGTTCTGCACGATGATGGGCGCGAGCCCCTGAGAGGGTTCGTCCAGCATCAGGAGCTTGGGGTTGAGCAGCAGCACGCGGGCGATGGACAGCATCTCCTGCTCGCCGCCGGACAGTTCCTTGCCTTTGTGCAGCTTGCGTTCGGCCAGCCGCGGGAAGAGCTCATAGATACGGGGGATGTTCCACGGGCCCGGACGATCGACGGGAACCTTGAGGTTTTCCTCGACGGTCAGGTTGGCAAAGACGCGACGGCCTTCCGGCACCAGTCCCACGCCCAATCGGGCGATTCGGAAGGGCGCCAGGTGGGTGGAGTCTGTGCCGAAGATCTTGACGTGCCCCGAGTGTGCGGGGGTCAGACCCATGATGCTTCGCAGCGTCGTGGATTTCCCGGCCCCGTTACGGCCCAGCAGCGTCACGAGCTCGCCTTCACCGACTTCCAAATCCACGCCTTTGAGAATATGGCTCTTGCCGTAGTAGGTGTTCAGTTGGTGGATCTCAAGAGCCTTCACGCTTTTTCCCCAAGTAAGCGACCTGCACCTTTTCGCTGGCCGCGATTTCGTCGGGCGTGCCTCGTTCGAGCATCTCGCCCTCGGCCAGCACGGTGATGCGGTCGGCCAGGTTGAAGATCACGCGCATGTCGTGCTCGACCAGAATGATGGTGAGCTTCTGTGTGCGGTGAAGCCTGCGGATCAGTACCGCAGTGTCGAATGTTTCCTGGTTGCCCATGCCGGCCGCGGGCTCGTCGAGCAGCAGCAGCTTGGGCTTGAGCGCCAGGGCCATCATGATTTCGGTCGATCGCTGGTCGCCGTGTGAAAGTTCCCCCACGTTGCGATCGGCGTTCGCCGTCAGGCCGCCGGTTTCCAGAAGTTCGTCGACGCGATCCTCGGTTTCCCGGGATTGGCGTGCCGAATGGAACATCTTCAGACGCAGCCCCTGGGTGACTTCCACGGCGATGCGCAGATTCTGTCGCACCGTGAGTTCCGGGAAGACCTCGGTGATCTGGAATGTGCGCGCCATGCCTCTGGCGACACGGATCTGGGGCGGCATTTCGGTGACGTCGACGCCATCGAACACGATGTGCCCTTTGGTGGGACGATAGAAGCCGCTGATCATGTTGAAGAACGTGGTTTTACCCGCGCCGTTCGGACCAATGATCGCGTGCAGTTCGCCCTCTTCGACATTGAGCGAAACGTTTTTCACCGCAGCGAGCTCGCCGAAATGCTGCGAAACGTTGTGGACCTCGAGCAAACTCATGACGTTTTTCTCTGCATCAGCCCGACGATACCGCGGGGGATAAACAATACGACCAGGACGAAGATCATCCCGATGAAGAACATCCAGTTATCCGTGAGGCTGGACAGGTAATCCTGCAGCACCACGAAAATGGCGGCGCCCAGCAGCGGTCCCCAGAAGGATCGCATGCCGCCAATCACCGCCATGAGCACGAAGTCGCCGGATTGCGTCCAGTGGAGGTTGTGCGGACTGACGAAGTTGTTCAGCATGCCATAGAGCGAACCGGCCACGGCCACGAACAGGCACGAGATCGTATACGCGATCCACAGGTGGCGATTGACCGGGATGCTGAGGAACCGCGCCCGACGCTCGTTCTCGCGCATGGCCAGCAGCGTGTGGCCGAAGGGGGACTTCAGGAGTACGGCCATGGCGAACGCGCAGACCGCGAAGACCGCAAGGGCCAGATAGTAGTACGTCGTGCTGGATCCCAGATTGATGTCCGTGAAGCCCAGGTGGATGGGCTGGCGCTGGAAGGTCAGGCCATTGTCGCCGCCGGTCACTGAATTCCAGCGGAAGGCGATGAAGTAGAACACCTGGCCGAAGGCGATGGTGGCCAGCGCGAAGTAAATCCCGCGCAGCTTCGCCAGCAGGTAGCCGATGATGGCACCGCCCGCGGTTCCGACCAGGATGCCCACGAGGAATCCCAATGGCGTGCTGGGCACCAGGTATTTGATGAGCAGCCCCGTTCCGTAGGCGCTCAGCCCGAAGTAGGCGGCATGACCGAAGGCCATGACACCGGAGTGCCCCACCAGCAGATTGGTGGCCATGGCCGCCAGGCCGATCACCAGCACCCGCGTGCCCAGATCCGTGTAGCCGCCCACGTGAGAAATCCAGAGCGGCATGGTGAGCAGAATGAACCACACGACCGCGCCGGACATGGCTTTGTTGAGAATGGATTGGTTGTTCACAGCTTTGTCCCGCCTTCTTCACCAAACAGACCGTGCGGCCGGACCAGCAGCACCAGCGCCATCATCACATAGATGGTCGCCTCGGAAGCCGATGGAAAGAACACGGTCACGATCCCGGTGGCCACACCGATGAGGATGCCGCCAAAGAGCGTCCCGATCAGACTGCCCAGACCGCCCACGATCACCGCCACGAAGCTTGGCATGATCAGCCCGTCGCCGATGGTCGGCGTCAGCCCCAGCATGCCGGCCGCGAGCACCCCCGCCAAGCCTGCGAAGAAGATGCCAAGCCCGAAATTCAGGTTGCGCAGGATGCGTACATCGACCCCGAGCGCGGACACCATTTCCAGATCCAGGGTGCCTGCGCGTATGCGCATGCCGAGCCGGGTCTTTTTGAGGATGATGAACAGGATCGCCACGGTGACTGCAACCAGCACCACCATGAAGACGCGGTATCCGGTCAGGAAGAACAGTGTCGAGCTGAGCGATGATTGCAGCGCGGCCGGGACTTTCATCGGCAGCCCCTGGGCGCCCCAGATGTAGCGGATGGAGTCCTGAATCACGAAGGCCAGGCCGAACGTGAGTAGCAGGCTGTACAGAGGATCACGGCTGTAGAGCGGCCGGATGAGTACGCGCTCGACGATGATGCCGACCAAGGCCGCGAAGAACGGCGAGATGATCAGCGCGCCCCAGAACCCCAGGTAAGGTTCCAGCGTATACGCAAAATAGGCCCCCAGGGCAAGGAACCCGCCGTGCGCAAAATTGATGACGTTGGTGAGATTGATGATGAGGGACAGACCCAATGCCATCAAGGCGTAGAACGCGCCGATGACCAGTCCGTTGAATATATTGAAAAGGACCAACTGGGTCACACCAGTCCTCCGTCGGTGGCAGTGCTCGAGTGAGCGATCATGATGAAACGGGTCTCTGTGATGCGGGGCGGGCCGCCCGCGATGCTCTGCGGGCGGCCCGTTAGGGCAGTGATGTCGGTGTCGCTCAGGACGGCCACGTCATCTTGCACTGGGTTTCCTCGACGGTCGGAGCAATGGTCTTGCTCTCGATCACCTCGTCGACCTTGAACAGATCGTCCGGCGCGCTGCCGGAGGCCTGTGCGTGACCTGCCCACAGGGTGCCGATCAGCAGGTGCTGGTCGGCGCGGAATGTCGCGGGGTGCGGCTGCAGCGCGACTTCAGGCGGCAGCGTGAGGCCGTTCAGGGCGCGGGCCATCTTGACCGGTTCGAGCGATTTGGCCGTATTGGCGGCCAGAGCGCAGGCGTGGATGGCCGTATGGCCGAACCAGGTCCGTGCGGTCGGGACGCGGCCGGTCTTTTTCTTGATGGCATCGGTGAATTCCTGCACGTGCGCCACGCCAGGCTGGTTCCAGTACCATTCGATCACCCAGTTGCCGATGCGGGATTCCGGCGGCAGGGCCTCGAGGGTTTCGAGCTCGATGTTGGCGCCCGCGATATGGAAGCGCTTGTCCAGGCCAAACTGTACGGCCTGCTTGAGCACGTTGGTCTGGTCTTCGCCGTTTTGCAGGATGACGACGACGTCCGGGCTGGCGGCCTGGGCCTTGATCAGGTAGGACGAGTATTCCGTGGTGCCCAGCGGGATCAGGTCCGTCCCGACGTTGGTGGCGCCCAGCTTCTTCAGGTTGACGTTGTAGGCATCGAGCAGCCCGTGGCCGAACGCGTAGTCCGGCACCAGGAAGTAGAACTTCTTGCCGAAGCGCTTGACCAGCGAGGGGGCGATGGCGTTGACCAGCAGAGTGGTGGACGGATCCACCTGGAACACATTCCAGTGGCATTCCTTGCCCGTGATGGGGTCGGCGTGCCCGCCCGGGTCCATCATGAAGACGCCCTTTTCGTAGGCGACCGCCGACATGGCCATGGTCAGGCCGGAGTTCACGTTGCCGACGAGGAAATCGACCTTGTCCTTGTCGATGAGCTTGCGGGCCTTTTGCACCGCCACGCCAGCGTCGCCGCTGGTGGAGTCTTCAACGATCAGCTTCGCGGGACGGCCCAGGATACCGCCCTTGGCGTTGATTTCTTCGACTGCGAGTTCCATGCCGTGGAGTTCGTTGCGACCCGTGATCGCGTACGTGCCGGTGAGCGGATTGTCGACCCCCAGCTTCACGGGTTGTTCACCCGCGGCGAGTACGAAACGGGGCGCCGAGATCGACGCCACGCCCGCGGCGGCTGCCATTTTCAGCGCCGTGCGGCGGCTGATTGCCTTCGAGTTGCCAAAATTGTCGTTCATCTAGAAATTCCTCCAAAGCGACAAGCTGGCGTGCAAAGCATCGGCCAGCACTACTGGGTGGATAAGTCTGGAACACTGCAAAAGGATGGTGGAACTGCGCCCCGCTTTTGTAATAGGTTGTGAGTTTGCGCTGTCGATGGAAAAGTTGTCAATCAGGGTATACGTCACGGGCACGACGCAGTTGAGAAGGCGCCCCGGTGGTGAGCAGTCGTCATCGGAGGCGCCGCATTTCAAGGGTTTCAGATGAAGACATCTCCAGCCCCCGCGCGCAACAGCAGCCGGTGAAGCGGGGCCGGCGGTTGACCGTGCTGAGCGGTGATTGCGTAAAAATGTTCAGTCAGCTGCGAGGACTCTCCGACGTGCGTCAGTTCGCCCGAGCGCAGTTCGTCTTGCACGACCACTTCCGGCAGGATCGTGATCCAGTCGCTGTCGCGCGCGACCAGCCGCAACATCGTCATGTCGTCGATCTCAGCCCGCAGGCGTGGCCGAACTCCGGCTGAGAAACACAGAGCATCGAACTGTGTGCGGACGCTGTGGCGCGTGCTTGGCATGGCCATTTCAACGGCGTCGAGATCCTGTGGAACTCGCAAGCTCGTGCCCGACCATCGATCGGCCCGACCCACCAGGGAGATCACCTGGCTTCCGAGGAAGCTCGAGGAAACCGGGTGGGCCGGGTCGGACGGAACGGGCTCGTTGGCGAGCACCACGTCCAGTTGATGGCGAAGAAGGCGCTCGACCAGAAGCTGCAACGATCCCGAGTCCACGGAAAGAATGACCGCCGGGTCACGAAACAATGGACGCAGCCAGTTGACCTGAAAGTTGCGCGACATCGTTGAAACGCTACCCACCCGGACGCGAATCGAGTCTCCGGCTCGCCCTTCGAGCCAGCCCAGCATCTGCTCGCCCAACCCGAAGATGTTGTCGGCGTAGCTGAAGATCTGGCGGCCGGTGGCGTTGAGCTCGAGATGCCGGCCGTGGCGGTCGAATAGAGGTTTGCCCAGGCGGCTTTCCAGTTGCTTGATCTGCGTCGAGACAGCGGACTGGGACGTGTGGATCTGCGCAGCCGCTCGGGTGAGGGAGCCCTCTTTGGCCACCCGCCAGAAATAGAACAGATGTTTGAAGTTCAGTCGGTCAATGTTCATAGTTCTATTTTGAAGAACGATACGCAGCTATAAATGCGATTTACAGAATACACAAAAAATAGAAGAATGTGTCCGCCTTCCTTCGAGATGCGTGATGAGTCCTCCGTACGATCTGAACTTTGCGCTTGCGCTGGTGCCCGCCCTTCTGATGCTGGTGGCTGCCCTATGTGGCCGGAGCCGCCGCGCGTCAGTGCGCCATTTGTGGCGACAGTTCATTGGCCTCTCGATTGCCGCACTGGTTTTTTCGCTGCTGGCGCTCATCACACAGATGTCGCTGGTGCCGGCGGACGCTTCCATGAGGGCCCAGAGTGATGGCTGGCTGGCGGCGAATCTGTTCGGCGCCTGGGTCAGCGTCCTCGTGCAGTTCCTCGGCGTGGCGATCGGGATTTTTTCATCTCGCCATCTCGAAGGTGAGCCGCGACAGGCCGTATACATTGCGGCGCTGGCGGCTGTTTTGTCTTCGGTCCATTTCCTGTTGCTGGCGAACCACTGGGCCGTGCTGATCGCGGCATGGGCCGCTATTGAATGGGCCATGCATTATCTGTTGTGCTTCTACAAGGACCGGCCGTTCGCGCTGCTGGCGGCGCACAAGAAGATGGTGACTGACCGCGCGGCCGATGGGCTCCTGATTGCAGCGGCCGTTTTGTCCTGGACCGAGGTCGGCAGCGGTTCGTTCTCTGCGCTGTGGGTGCACATCGAGGCGGGCCATGCGTCCGCTGCGCTCGCCTGGAGTGGCATATGTCTGGCGCTTGCGGTCATCGCGCGTACGGCGCTGATGCCGGTCCACGGCTGGCTGGTGCAGGTCATGGAGGCTCCGACGCCGGTATCGGCTCTGCTGCACGCGGGCGTGGTCAACCTGGGAGGGTATGTATTGGTGCTTTTCGCGCCGCTGCTCGGGGTGTCGCTGGTGGCCCGATGGCTGCTGGTGATATTTGGCCTGGTGTCTGCCGTGGTGGCCGGGTTGGTGCTGCTGACGCGTGTCAGCCAGAAGGTGCATCTGGCCTGGTCGACGATCGCACAAATGGGATTCATGGTGCTCGAGTGCGGCTTGGGGCTTTATCTTTTTGCCGCACTGCACCTGTTGGGCCATTCTCTGTACAAGGCGCACAACTTCTTGAATGCCTCCAGTGCTGTCGAAGAGAGCAATCGCAAGCTCGTTACCGGCGCGTCCGAAAATTCGAGCTTCAGCATGATCATCGCCGTGCCTGTGGCATTGATCGTCGTGTTCTCGCTCCAGTCCCTCACGAACAGTCATGCGTGGCCCTGGTGGTGGAGTGCCGTGTTGGCGCTTGCGTGGGCGCCGCTTCTGTGGGTTCCGAAGGCGACTCCTGGTCGGGCGGGCGTCGTGGCGGTGCGCGTGGCGACGGCGCTGGCAGCGGCCGCCTTCCTGACGCTGGTGACCAGCGTCATGGACCATGTGCCGGTCGGTGCCGATAATGATCCGCTGGACGCGGCCGGCCTCGTTGCCTTGATCGGAATGGGGGCGATGTATCTCGAGATGGCCGCGTTCCAGCTTTGGCCCCGTTCGGTTGTCGTCGCGCGCCGCTGGGTATATGCCGGCTTTTACATGGACGAGGGTTACACCCATTGGGTGCTGATCTTGTGGCCCGCCCGGTGGGCTGGGGCCGACAGTAAGATCGCGCCCGCCCCCTGGGTGCTCTCCGAGCCTGTGAGCGGGCCCTCGAAATCATGAGTTCTTCCATGCTTGCAATGACGTCCGCCAGTCCCCAGCCAGCCGTGCCCCCCGTCGATCTCGACGATGCGACGCTGCAGGAGGCGTTGGCGCGTGCCTGTTCCAGCATCATGCCGGCGTGGCCTTTGGACCAGGCCGTCGCCGTCAACCCGCATTGGCGGCGGATCGGCAAGCCGATTCGGCGCGTGGCCGCGCGCCTGGCCGTGCTGGGCGATTTCCACGTGTTTCCGTCCCGCGATTACATCGCGCGGGAATGGGAGACCGGGCGCATTTCGCCGGCCGATCTGGCAGTGGCCCTGAAGGTCCATGCGACCCGCGAGGCGTGTGCCCTGACCGCTGAGGACTGTGTGGCCTGGCTGGCGGATGACGCGTCGATAGGCCGCGAACCTCTTCTGGTGGATCTGCTTGACGACAAGGTGCAGCGGAACAAGCGCTGGCCCTGGCGCGCAGCCATTGTGTTCCAGATGAGCCAGACGTGCGCCACCTATTTCGATCGCCATCAGGCCGACTGGCGCGCCGCCGGCAGTCGAAGCCTGTATGGCTTTTGGCGCGAGAGCATGGTGGGCGACCATGGCTTGAGTTCGATGCTGGGTCTGCCCGGATTTGCCAGGCAACTGCGCAAGCTGCCGATGGATGCGGAAGCGGCGCTGCGTTGGGCGCTGGGCGAGCTTTCGCTCGGCGCGTCGGCCTGGGAAGACTACTTCGAGGCGCTGCTGCTGTCGATCAACGGCTGGGCCTCCTGGTGCGCCTATGTGGGTTGGCAAAATATTCCGGTCGGGCAGGACGACCCGCGTTTGCGGGAACTCCTCGTGTGCCGGGTCGCATGGGAGGCATTGCTGGCTTGTGCCGTCTCGCCCGCCAGACGGCGTGTGGCCACGGCGGAACTTGAGTCGAACTGGCGAGATTTTGAGCGGCGGGTCGCCGAGGCGGATGCCGCGTTGATGGCCAGTGAATTGTGGCAGGAGGCGCTCGAGGCCAGCTACCAGCGCGATCTCGTGCGGAAGTTGCGCACGCGAGTCGCGCCCGCCCCGGTGCGGCGGCCCGAAGTGCAGGCGGTGTTTTGCATCGATACGCGCAGTGAACGGATGCGCCGTGCCCTCGAGCTGATTTGGCCCGATGTCGAGACGCGGGCCTTCGCGGGTTTCTTTGGGCTTCCCATTCAGTACAACCTCCTGGGCACGGATATTCATCGGCCGCAATTGCCGGGACTCGCGTTTCCCAGCATCGCGGTGCAGGATGTGGTGACGGCCACCGGAGAGGCCACCGCCGAGGGAGAGTCCAAATCCACGCGGGCCCGTGCGGTTCGGTGGAAGCGGCTGGCCCGCACTGACCAATGGCTTGGAAGCGTGCGCTGGTCGAGCACGACCTTTTCTTTCGTGGAAGCGGCCGGGGTGGGCTATCTGGGCAAGATCGCACGGTGGATTCGGCCACCTGCCGGACCGCGTGTCGACAAGGACCGCATCGGCTTGTCAGGCACTCCAGCGGAACAGTGCCGCCCCATGGTTGTAGGGCTCGACATTGAACAGAAGGTGGAACTGGCTGCGGGCATTTTGCACACCATGGGGCTGGATGACCGTCTGGCACCCCTGGTGGTGTTGTGCGGCCACGCGGGGCATTGCACCAACAACGCTCATGCATCGACGCTGGATTGCGGAGCTTGCTATGGACGACCGGGCGAGGCGAATGCACGCGCCCTGGCACTCCTGCTGAACGACGGCCAGGTACGGGAAGGTCTGAGCCGGCGTGGCATCAGCATCCCCGACGACACGTTTTTCATGGCGGCGTTGCACATCACAACCACCGATGAAGTGACCGGGTTTGATCTGGATCTTCTGCCGCCGCCGGCGCAGGCGCGTTGGAAGCGGATGGAAGAGGTTTTCGTGCAGGCGGGCGACCGTATCCGCCGCGAGCGCGCTCCAGCGCTGCACATGGACGAGAGTCTGGACGCGGAGCCGTTGCTGACGTCCTTCCGGCGCAGGGCCAACGACGGGTCCCAGACACGGCCCGAATGGGGGCTTACGCGCAATGCGGCATTCATTATCGGTCCGCGTGACCGCAGTCGGGGCAGGGTGCTGAGTCGAGCTTATCTTCACGACTACGATGCGCGCTTCGATGCGGATGGGACCGTGCTCGAAAAACTCATGATGGGACCGATGCTGGTCACGCACTGGCTCTCCTGGCAATATCACGCCTCGACCTGTGATCCCTTGCATTATGGGTCTGGAAACAAGGTGCTGCATAACGTCGTGGACGGTCATGTCGGCGTCTTTGAGGGCAACGGTGGCGACCTTCGCATAGGCCTGCCCAAGCAGTCGCTGCACAACGGCGAGGGTTGGTATCACGAGCCCGTGCGCCTGACGGTCGTCATCGACGCGCCGGCGGCATCGATCGGAAGCATCGTGGCGCGCAACGCTGTGCTGGGGCAACTGTGCGATAACGGCTGGATGCTGCTGTGGCGCTATGAGGGAGATGAGCTTCAGCGTTATGAGCGCGGCCGCTGGCTGCCGCTCGAGGCCTGAGCCCGGCGATTCGCGATACGGATGTTTGCCAGGCCGCCCCGTGCCAGCAGTGGCGCGGATTTCCGCCTTATACTCAAGTCCTCCTGCATTTGGTTGCCTGCCTTGAAAACGCTGATTGCCCTGGCGTGCTGTCTTTTTGCCTGGTCTCAGGTGGCCTTTGGCCAAGCCGCTGCCGCTGCCGCTGTTCCGCCTGCGACGGTGGGTCATGAGCTCTCTCTCTGGCTGACCCGCTGGCTCGTCTATCTGTTGCTGTTTGCGCTTGGGGGCGCCTGCCTGTTCCGGATCCGGTGGCGCAGAACCGCGCCCCGCTGGGTCCGCACGGTGGCCGCGCTGATTCTGGTGGTGCTGATTTCAGGGGCGGCGATCATGCTCGGGGGACCGGGGGCCCTGGTGTTGCCCCGGTGGGCGTCGGGTCCGGCCCTGGCGCTGCATGTGGTGGCCGCCGTGGCCTGGGTCGGCTTCCTGCTGCCGGCCTACCGGACGATCCACTCGAACATAGGGTCCGCCGTGCCGGGACGGTCTGCGGCCGTGCCCGGAATTCGCCGCGCCGACGACACGGCCCGACGGCTGAGGCAGTCGACGGCGTGGTCCGGCCTGGCCATCATTCTGGTCCTGGCCAGCGGCCTCGGGCTGACGCTGCTGCAGATGCGCCATCCGGGCGATCTGCTGCACACGGACTATGGCAATGTGCTGCTCGCCAAACTCGTGCTCGTGGCTGTCCTGCTGATCATGGCCATGCGCGCGCGCTGGGTGCTGGCGGGGCGCGCGATGGAGGGCACGATCCGGGCCCGCTCGCGGCTGCGGCGGTCGATGGGGACTCAGATCATCCTGGCGGCGGGCATCCTGAGCGTGGTGTCCTTGTGGCGCCTGGCCCCTCCGACGCACGACATGGCGCGGATCGAGGAACCCCATGGCCCCACCGTCAGCCTGGAGAATCGCCAGGCGCGCGCATTGGTCGAGTTGCCGGCAAAGGCTGCCGGACCGTGGCGCATCCAGGTCATTTCGATCGACGGCGTGGCGCTGGATCCGCAGCGGGTGGTGCTGACGTTGAGCAACCCCGCAGCCGGCCTGGACCCCGTGGATCACGATACCGTACGCCAGCCCGATGGCCGCTGGCGGGTGGACCTGCTGGCGCTGCCTGCGGGCGGCCAGTGGCGCGTCCAAGTCCGGGCCTTCATCAGCGATTTCGATGTGGTGACCTTGCAGCGAGATCTGGACCTGCCCGAGAATCTGGCGCCGCAGTCCCCGGCCGGAGCCAATGGCCCGGCCGTGCCGGGGACCGGTTCGGGGCACGCCGCTGCGATGCCGCCCCCTGTAGTCCCGCACTGAGCGGTTGGCCAATATTCATTGTGGATGGTCCCATGTTTGAAACAAGTACCCAAACCTATGCCACCAAGGCGGAGCACTATGCCGATCTGGTGGCGCAGGCGGGCAGCCTGATATCCGGCGAGCCCGACCTGATTGCCAATGCGGCGAACTTCAGCTCGCTCGTCTTTCATAGTCTGCCACGGATGAATTGGGCGGGCTTCTATTTGTATGACGGCAAGGAGCTCGTGGTGGGGCCCTTTCAGGGCAAGCCCGCCTGCATCCGCATTGCGATCGGCGCGGGTGTTTGCGGTACGGCCGCCAAGACGCGCGAGACGCAGGTGGTTCAGGACGTGAACCGGTTTTCGGGCCACATTCCCTGTGATTCGGCCTCGAAGTCCGAGATCGTGGTGCCGCTGGTGCGGGCGGACGGGACGCTGCTCGGGGTCTGGGACTGTGACAGCTTCGTGACGGAGCGCTTTGACGAGGAAGACCGTCTCGGCATGGAAGCCTTGTGCCGGACATTCATGGCGCACGTAAACGGGTAACCGTCCGGGCCGCCAGAC
Source organism: Castellaniella sp. (assembly GCA_035572875.1). GTDB lineage: Bacteria > Pseudomonadota > Gammaproteobacteria > Burkholderiales > Burkholderiaceae_B > Castellaniella. Next base: position 15,708 of record DATNAI010000225.1, read on the forward strand.
GCATCAGCCCGGGCACAGACAGCAGCAGGCCCCCCAGGGCGATGACGAGCATGCCGACCCATGCGACGGGATCAGGGATGGCCATGAACACGCCCCAGCCCAGCAGCGTGGCCCAGCCGATCTGCGAATAACTGTAGGCGCTCAGGCTGGCCGCGGATGCGCGCAGCAGCGCATAGGTGATCGTCAGGTGGCCGACCGCTGCCACGGTACCCACGGCGAACACCAGAAACAGGTCGGGTAAAGGCAGCGGCGCCCATTCGGCGATCCCCCAGGGCATCAGCACCAGGGCGCCGACCAGGCCGGTGTAGAAGTTGCTGGTCGCTGCGTTTTCAGACTGGCGGGAGATCCGCGTGACGATCTGATAGATCGCGTTGGTCGTGGCCGCGCCGATCGGAAAGAGGATGGCCCAAGTGAGCAGGCCGCCGCCCGGCCGGGCAATGATGAGCACCCCGGCAAAACCGCAGCCCACGGCCACCCAGTCGGCGGTCCGCGCCTTTTCCTTCAGCAGCAGGCCAGAGAGCAAGGTAACCATCACGGGCGCCAGGAACACGATCGCGGTCGCCTCGGCCAGCGGCAGCCGGGCCAGGCCGTTGATGACCAGCACACTGCCCCCGCACAGGCACAAACCGCGAAACCCTTGCAGCGCGAAGCTGTGGGCATCATACAGCCGGGCCCCCATGCGCGGCGTGAAGATGACGACGATGGCCAGTGTCTGCGCAACGTACCGCAGCCAGACAATCTGCATCAGCGGGTGGCCGGCCGCCAGGTATTTCGTGCCGGTGTCCAGAATGGCGAAGAACAGACTGGCGGCGCACATCAGAACCGGGCCTTGCCAGTTCTGCGCGCGAAGAGGGTGACTCATGGAAATGCGGACGGTCGTCGGCAGCAGTGACGTGAAGGCTGGAGTTTAACGGACCAGGCTCGGCCGTTTGTTATCGAATTTCCAGCCCGGAATCAGAAACTGCATGCCGATCGAATCGTCGCGACGATTCAGCCCCTGGGACCGGTAAAGCTCGTGCGCCCTGGACAGGCGGTCAGGGTCGATTCGGACACCCAGGCCTGGCGTGTCAGGCACCCGGATCGCACCGTCTTCGATGCGCATCGGCTCAGTGGTCAGGTGCTGGCCGTCCTGCCAGATCCAGTGCGTGTCGATGGCCGTGATGTGACCCGGTGCGGCAGCCGCCACGTGGGTGAACATGGCCAGCGAGACGTCGAAGTGGTTGTTCGAGTGGGAACCCCAGGTGAGCCCCCATTCGTGGCAAAGCTGGGCGACGCGCACTGAGCCGCGCATCGTCCAGAAGTGCGGATCGGCGAGCGGGATGTCCACAGCTTGCGCCTGGATGGCATGGTAGAGTTCGCGCCAGTCGGTGGCGATCATGTTGGTGGCGGTGCGCAGGCCGGTCGCCCGGCGGAATTCCGCCATGACTTCGCGTCCGGAGTAGCCCGGCTCGCCGCCGCAGGGATCCTCGGCGTAGGCCAGCACGTCGTGCTGGTCGCGGCACAGGCGGACCGCCTCTTTCAACGACCAGGCCCCGTTGGGGTCCAGCGTGATGTTGGCATCCGGAAACTGCTCGGCCAGCGCCGTGACGGCCTCGATTTCCGCATCGCCCGCCAGTACGCCGCCCTTGAGCTTGAAGTGGCGGAAGCCGTAGCGTTCACGCGCGGCCTTGGCCAGTCGCACCACGGCGTCGGCGGTCAGCGCCTCCTGGTTGCGCAGCCGAAACCAGTCGTTGTCGGCGTCGGGCTCCTGACGATAGCCCAGCGTGGTCTTGCGGGAATCGGCCACGTAGAACAGGTATCCCAGCACTTCGACCGCTTCGCGCTGCCGGCCGTCGGCCAGCAGGCTGGCGACGGGTACGCCGATATGCTGGCCGAACAGATCGAGCAGGGCTGACTCCAGCGCCGTGATGGCGTGCACGCCAGTGCGCAGGTCGAAGGTCTGCGTGCCGCGCCGGTCGTCGTCCCGGCCCAGGGTGGCCTCGCGGCAACGCGACAGCAGTTCGTTGTAGTGGCCGATGGGCTGACCCGTGATCAGCCTGCCCAAGCGTTCGATTTCCTGGCGGATGGGTTCGCCGCCGGGAACTTCGCCGATGCCCTGGTGTCCCGAGCTGTCGTCGACCAGTACGATGTTCCGGGTGAAATAAGGGCCGTGCGCGCCGCTCAGGTTCAGCAGCATGCTGTCCCGTCCGGCGACGGGGACGACGGTGACCCGGGTGACCAGAGGTGTCCGGGTGTTTGACTGTTCCGTGTGCGACATGATCAGCGTTCCGCTCGATGGATGTTCCAGGGGTTGCCGGCTTGCAGCGCCGCGGGCAACAGTTTGTCCGGTATGTCCTGGTAGCACACCGGGCGCAGGAAACGGCGGATGGCGAGCGTCCCCACCGACGTGCTGCGGCCATCCGATGTCGCGGGGAAGGGGCCGCCGTGAACCATGGCATCGCAGACCTCCACGCCGGTGGGGAAGCCGTTGGCCAGGATGCGGCCGACTTTCACTTCGAGCGCAGGCATCAGCATGGCGGCCAGCGCGTCGTCGGTGCCCGGCTCCAGATGCAGCGTCGCGGTGAGCTGCCCTTCGATGGCCTGCGCAATGGCCAGGAACTCCCGGGTATTGGCGCAGCGGATGATCAGCGAGCTGGCGCCGAAGATCTCCGCGCCCAGCGTGTCGGGGTCCTCGAGGAACGCTTGCGCAGTGGTGACGGCCAGATTGGCCTGACAGGGTGCCGGAGCGTCGTTGCTTTGACCTTGCGCCAAGGTC
>DATNAI010000226.1:0-15839 GCA_035572875.1 Castellaniella sp.
TCACCGGGACAACGAAGAGATCGTCTACGTCTTGAGCGGCACGCTGCGCTACACCGTCGGCGCCGACACACGAGACCTCACGTCCGGGCAAACCATGCATACGCCCAAAGGCATGGTCCACGGGTTCTCGAATCCGTTTCCAGACGCCGCACGCGCCCTGATCATCATGTCTCCGGACATCGGCGCCCAATACTTCAAGGATGTGGCTGCCGTCGTGGGAGCAGGCGGCCCGCCGGACAAGGCCGCCCTGATGGCGATCATGGGGCGGTACGGACTGTCGCCGGCGGCTCACGCCTGATTCCGCGACCTTGCCGTCGGGATCCGTCGTGCACCGCCGGTTCAGGGGCTGGCGCCCGTGTGTCAAAAGCAAAGCTTAGTGGAACAGACCCGGCAGCCAGAGGCTGACGATGGGCACGTAGGTGATGAACACCAGGTACACCAACAGAATGGACAGCCAGGGCAGCGCTGCGCGGATCACCTGGCCGATGCTCATCTTGGTGATGCCCGCCGTCACGAACAGGTTCAAGCCCACGGGCGGCGTGACCATGCCGATTTCCAGATTGACCACCATGATGATGCCCAGGTGCACCGGATCGATACCCAGCTGCATGGCGATCGGGAACAGGATCGGGGCCAGGATCAGGATGATACCGGTGGGCTCCATGAACGCGCCGGCCACCAGCAGCAGAATGTTGACCACGATCAGGAACTGCCAGCTGCTCATGTCCCAGGCGATGATCTGCTCGGCGATGGCCTGCGGAATGCGTTCGGTGGTCAGCACGTGGGCGAACAGCAGCGCATTGGCGATGATGAACATCAGCATGATGGTCACCTTGGCCGCGTCGACCAGAACTTCCGGCACCTGCGTCATGCCGATGTCGCGATACACGAACACGGCGATGAAGAACGCGTAGATGGCTGCCACGGCAGCCGCCTCGGTCGGGGTGAAAATACCGCCATAGATGCCGCCCAGGATGATGACGATCAGCAGCAGCCCCCAGATCGAATCGCGCGCCGCTGCGCCGACTTCAGCCACGCTGGCGCGCGGCTGGCGAGGCATGTTGCGCATGCGCGCGACCACGTAGATGGCCACCATCAGCAGCAGGCCCAGCAGCAGGCCGGGCACGACGCCGGCCATGAACAGCGCGCCCACGGACGTTTCCGTGACCGCGCCGTAGACCACCATGACGATGGACGGTGGGATCAGGATGCCCAGCGTGCCGGCGTTACAGATCACGCCGGCGGCAAAGCCCTGGCTGTAGCCGGCCCGCACCATGCCGGCGATCACGATGGAGCCCACCGCCACCACCGTGGCGGGCGAGGAGCCCGAAACCGCGGCAAACAGCACGCAGGCCATCACTGAGGCGATCGCCAGCCCGCCGTGCAGATGGCCCACCGAGGCGATGGCGAAGCGGATCATGCGCTTGGCCACGCCACCCGTGGTCATGAAGGCCCCGGCCAGGATGAAGAAGGGAATGGCCATCAGGGTGAAGTGCTCGGAGGTCTCGTAGAGCTTGAGCGACAGCGAGGCCAGCGAGTCGGTGCCGAAGGCCATGATGGTCAACAGCGAGGACAGACCCAGGGCGACCGCCACGGGCATCCCCATGAACATGAACAGGAATAGCAGGACGAACAGGGCGGTGGTTGTCATTTTTGGTCTCCGGCGTCGTCGCTGCGGTATTTCATGGCATCGGCGACTTCATCGCCCAGCAGGGAGGCATGATCGCCCTTGAGCAGGTGCCAGAGCACCTCGCCAAATCGGTAGATCAGCAACAGAAAGCCCAGCGGCATGACCGCGCGCGGGACCCACTGAGGAATGGGCAGGTCCTGAGCCATGATGCCGATCATGTAGATCTTGCTGACATAGATCCAGCTACCGTAGAGCACGATGGCGGCATAGACGATGCACAACAGCGTGCTGACGATCGCCAGGTAGCGCGCGGGGCGCGACGAAAGCAGACGCACGAAAGCGTCCACGCCGATATGCGCGCCCACACGCACGCCATAGGAAATACCCAGAAAAATCAAGGCGCCGAAGAAGTACATCGTCAGTTCGAGCGCCCAGACGAAGCTGTAGTTGAAGACATAGCGAGCGACCACCTGGGCGAAGGTCACCACGGTCATCGCCGCCAGCAGAAAGGCGATCAGGCCTTCCTCGATGTGTTCCAGCCTGTTTTTCAACATGGTAAGGAAATCCTTGTGTCGGAACGGGAAGCGGCTGCGGAAAAGCGGCCACAAGAGCGATACGAGGACGCGGTCGGCCAGAAGGCCGACCGCGTTGTGCGACACGGTGGCTGACGCCTATTCATGCGACAACCGCCAATCTGCGATCATCAAGTCCCGTTGGACGCTCGCGCCTTTGCAATCAGGTCTTCACCGATCTGGCTGGAGAACTTCGTCCAGACGGGACGAACAGCCTCACGCCATGCGGCGATGTCCCGCTTGCTCAAGGTCTGGATCTTGGCCTTGCCGGCCTCGGCGATGCGCTTCTGGTCGCGGTCGTTGATCTCGGAAGCCAGCTTGTTGGCATGTTCCGTGGCGCCCGCCATGGCGGTCTTCAGCGCACCGCGAACGTCCTCGGGCAGGCCGTTCCACCAGCCGGAGTTGGTGATGACCATGTAGTCCAGCGCACCGTGATTGGTGACGGCGATGGTCTTCTGCACTTCGTGCAGCTTTTGCGAGTAGATGTTCGACCAGGGGTTCTCAGCACCGTCCACCACGCCGGTCTGCAGGGCCTGGTAGACCTCGGAGAAGGCGAGTTTCTGCGGATTGGCGCCCAGCTGACGGAATTGGGCTTCCAGGACGTCGGACGACTGGATGCGGAACTTCAGACCCTTGACGTCTTCCGGACGGACCAGCTGGTCCTTGTTGGTGGACATCTGCTTCATGCCGTTATGCCAGTAGGCCAGGCCCTGAATGCCCTTGGATTTCATGGAGTCCAGCAGCTCCTGGCCGGAGGAACTGGCCTGGAAGCGGTCCAGAGCGGCCACGTCGTCAAACATGAAAGGCAGATCGAAAACCTGCAGCTTCTTGGTGTAGCGGTCGAACTTTGCCAGGGACGGAGCAATGATCTGGACGTCGCCCAACAGCAGAGCTTCCATTTCCTTGCCGTCGCCAAACAGCTGCGAGTTGGGGAATACCTGCACCTGCACCTTGCCAGGCAGTGCAGCTTCGGCGAGTTCCTTGAACTTCAGGGCGCCTTGGCCCTTTGGAGTGTTTTCGGCCACGACGTGGCTGAACTTGATGACGACAGGCTTGTCGGCAGCCAAGGCGCTCGCGGAAAAGGCCAGCGCAAGGCACACGCCCAGGGTCTTGATGAAGGGGATACGGATGCTCATGGGAAGGTCTCCTTGTTTTATGGTAGTGACAGAAGGGAAAACTGCTTGGTCATGTGGGTGTTAGGGGGCCGCGACAGTACGCCGGATGCTGGCGATCAATTCCGCGCCAATATGGGCTTCCATAGCGGTGCTGACGGTCGCCAACGCCGTTTTCCAGGCATCGAGTTCCTGCTCCGTGAGGAGCCGGATCTGCGTCTTGCCCGATTCACGGATCGCCGCCAGGGCCCGGTCGTTTTCTTCCTGTGCGATCGAATCGGCATAACTCGTCGCCTCCCGCATCGCGCCTTCAAGTTCCCGGCGGATGTCGGGAGGAAGGCCTTCCCAAAACTTCCGGTTGACGATCACGGCATACCCCAGGTAGCCATGATTGGACACGGTGAAGTACGGCTGCACCTCCTGCATGTCCTGCGTATAGAAATTGGAGGGCGGGTTTTCGGTGCCATCGACGACCCCCGCCGCCAGCGCATCGTGGACCTCGCCGAACGCCAGCGTCATCGGCTGAGCGCCCAAGGCCCGCATCTGAGCGTCGAGCACCCGGGACGGCTGAATGCGCATCCGCAAGCCTGTCATATCGGAAGGCACGCGCAAAGGGCGGTCGGCTGAAAAAGACTTGAAGCCGTTATCCCAGAACGCCAGGCCGATGACGCCCCTGAGTCGCAAACGCTGCAACATGCCCTCGCCGATCGGGCCCTTCGTGACCCGATGCAATGCGGCCCGGTCAGGGAACAGGAAGGGCAGATCGAACACCTGGAACTCTCGCGCACCCAGCGGTCCGAGTTTGGACAGAGACGGTGCGATCATCTCAACGGCGCCCAGCTGCAAGGCTTCCAACTCCTCGCGGTCCCGATACAGCTCGCTATTGGAATAGATACGTACGCGGACGCGTCCCCCCGTAGCCTGCTCGGCCAACTGGCGAAAGCGTTCAGCCGCCTTGCCCTTGGGGGCGTCCGAGGCAACGACATGGCTGAATCTGATCAGGATAGGCTCCTGCTGCGCGTGTGTCGCTTGGGAGCACGTCACTGCGCAGGCGAACAGGAAGGCGAGCAATCTCATTGCTTGAGCGGGATCGAGGTCTCGGGAGCTGAGGGATCAAAAATACGTCGCCATTGTCTGCAACCCGGGCGAGCGATTCAACTGTGGAAATCCACAATCGGGCGTCGGAGGCGGCACGGTACCGCCCCAGCCTGCTCAGCTACACTGGAGCGCATCAAATCGGTACGGCCTCAGGCTCCGCCCCTTCACCCGGATGACTGATCCCCTCTTCGGCATGAGCTCTCTTTCGTCCTACGTTCCCCTCGCCCGCCGCCGTACCTGGCAATGGCTGGTGCCGATCCTGTGCGTGCTGCTCTTCCTGGCCACCGCAATTTGGCTCCCGCGCCAAGCTCAGCAGATGGAAGCCACGGAACGCCAGGAACAACTGATCGCCGACACGCTGTGGGTCGAGCAAACCATCCGCTTTCAACTGGGGCGCAACGAAGACGACATCCGGTCGCTGGCCAACGCCATTGCCGTCAACGATCTGGCGGGCGCCAAGCTGCAGGACCGAATGCACTTCCTGCAGCGCACGCATCCCGAACTGAAGCGCATCATTTGGATGGCGTCCGATGGACAAGGAACAGCATCGGACCACAAAGGCGCTCTTTCCCTCGCCGACCTGCCAGAGACGCTGCGTGCGAAGCTCGACCGTGCACGCAACACCAACACACCGGAATACACGCAACCGATCCCGCCCGGCGACGAAGGGCGCGGCGTCTCGATGGACTATCTCTTTCCCGTCCACCATGACGGGCGCTATGTCGGTTGCGTGATCGCCACCTATTCCCTGAACGGCATCCTTGAACAGATGGTGCCCTGGTGGTTCGCCCAAAAGAACGAAATCCGCCTGACAGACCGCCACGAGAACACGCTCGGGCAGCGCGCGGCCGGCGGCGCCGGGCGCGGCGTCTATACCTACGCGCACGATCTGAACTTGCGCTATGCGGACATTACACTGCGCACCGACAGCGTCCGGGGCGCTCCGAACCTGCTGTCCAACTTGCTAGTCATCATCATCGTCGGCCTGACGCTGGGTCTGTTCTGGAGTCTTGCCGCGCTATGGCGCGACATCAACCGCCGAATGGCCGTGGAACGGGCATTGCGCGAACAGATCGCCTTTCGCACCGCCATGGAAGATTCCCTGGTGACTGGCCTGCGGGTATATGACCTGAACGGCAGAATCACCTACGTGAACCCCGCATTCTGCCGCATGATCGGCATACAGGCCAAAGAACTGATCGGGTGCTCGCCCCCCATGCCGTACTGGGCGCCGGAAGTCATGACGGAATATCAAGACCGCTTCGAGCAGCGCCTGGCGGGCGCGATCAGTCCCCAGGGATTCGAAACGGTCTTTTTGCGCAACCGCACCGAACGCTTCCCGGTTCTGGTGTATGAGTCTGCGCTGGTTGACGAGAACGGCCAGCAGACTGGCTGGATGAGTTCGATCCTGGATATTTCAGACCGCAAGCGATTCGAAGAGCTGAACCGGCGTCAGCAGGAAAAGCTCCAGGCCAGCGCCAGAATGGTGACCATGGGGGAAATCGCCTCGACCCTGGCTCACGAGTTGAACCAACCCCTGGCCGCCATCACGAGCTATACGACCGGTGCCCTGAACCTGCTGAACGATCCGGCCGAGCATCCCGACGACGCCAGCCTGGGCCGCATCCGGGGCGCACTGGAAAAGGCCAATGCGCAGGCGCAACGCGCGGGGCACATCATCCGCAGTGTTCATTCATTCGCCAAGCGGCGCGAACCGCACCGGGAAACGGTCGACCTTCCCGCCCTGATCGCGGACGTCGTCCAACTAGCCGAGCTGCAAGCCAGCCAGCACTTCATCACGATCAAAGCCGATATCGGACTGGACACGCCAACGGTGCTGGCCGATCCGATGATGCTGGAGCAGGTGCTGCTCAATCTGACTCGCAACGCCATCGAAGCCATGCGGGACGTGGAACGCGAGCGCCGCGTCCTGCGGATTGGCGCCAGCACGAATCCGCTCGTTTCCGGCAGTGTTACCATCAGCGTGACCGATCATGGATGCGGCATCCCGGAATTCGCCCGAGACCGCCTGTTCTCGCCCTTTTTTTCCACCAAATCCGACGGCATGGGCATGGGCCTAAAAATATGCCGAACGGTCGTGGAATTCCACGGCGGCACCCTGGTCTACGAGGACAACCCGGGTGGCGGCACTATCTTCCGCTTCTCGCTACCCGAATCCGCTGTCGCTGAAAACATGAAAAAATAGGGTTGCCGGGCTACTCGAAGGCCCGGTGCCCCCGGAAGAGGGAGACAGCAAGGTGCTGCACATCGTCGACGATGAAGAAGCAATACGGGACTCACTGGTCTGGCTGGCAGGTTCCCGCCGGATCAAGGCCGCAGGCTATGACAGTGCCCGTGCATTTCTCGACATGCTGGGCGAAGACTACGCTTTCAGGCCGGAAGGCGACTGCCTGTTACTGGACATGCGGATGCCGGACACGAGCGGCGCGCGGCTGTTCGACACTCTGGCGGCGCGGGGGCTGACAGGGCGCATGCCCGTCATCTTCCTGACCGGCCACGGCGACGTGCCGATGGCCGTCGACAGCCTGAAACGCGGTGCGTTCGATTTCTTCGAGAAACCATTCAACGACAACACGCTGATGGACCGGGTGCAGGAAGCGCTGCAAGCCTCGCTGGACGCTGGGGACCAGGCCCTGGTACAGACGCGCCTGGCCTCGCTGTCATCACGCGAGCGCGAAGTCATGGACCTGACCCTGGACGGCAAGATGAACAAGGTGATCGCCGACATGATGGGCATCAGCATGCGTACGGTGGAAGTGCACCGCTCGCACATCCTGGCCAAGATGCACGTGCGCACCGCCGTGGAACTGGCGCGGCTGCTGAAATAGCATCCAGAAAAAACACGGGTCTACAGACCGGAATCTGTAGACCCGTGGTAATGCTGGTCGGGACGGCGGGATTCGAACTCGCGACCCCTTGCACCCCATGCAAGTGCGCTACCAGGCTGCGCTACGCCCCGAAAGACTGCGATTCTAGCACAGAAACAGGCGCTGATTTGACGGTCGGATCGCGTACGCACCCGCGGCCCGGGCAGCGCCCGCAGTGCTATAGCAAGCCAAGTTGCAGCTTGGCCGGTTCGCTGATCATGTCGCGGCTCCAGGGCGGATCCCAGACCAGATCAACCATGGCCTCGTCCACGCCCTCAATGTTGAGCAGCTTGTTGCGAGCTTCATCGGAGATCATGGTGCCCATGCCGCAGCCGGCCGCCGTCAGCGTCATCTGCATCTCGATCCGGAAGCGCTCGGGGGCGCCGGCGGGTTCCACCTTCAGGCTGTAAACGAGCCCGAGGTTCACGATGTCGACCGGGATTTCCGGGTCATAACAGGTGGAGAGCACTTCCCAGGCTGCATCTTCGACGAGCTCGGCGGTGATCGGCCCCTCGTGCGTGTGTTGCACGTCTTCGGTGGGCTCGAAGCCCAGCGCGTCGCCGTCCTTGCCCTCGATCCGATACAGATTGCCTTCCACCATGACGGTGTAGGTGCCGCCCAATTGCTGAGTGATCGTGGCGTCGCACCCCGCCTCGATGGTCACCGGCGACCCGTAGGGCACCGTGACGGCCGGGCAATCCCGGCTGACAACTACTTCCTGACGATCGAAGCCCATTGCATTACCTTAGATTCATGTTCATTCAGTCACAGCCATGTCGCCCGCCCGGGTGATGGCGTTATGCAGAGTGTGCCAGGCCAGAGTGGCGCATTTCACGCGCGACGGGAACTCGCGCACCCCTGAGAGCGCCTCGAGCTTGCCCAGATCACAGTCCGGGTGGGCCTCGGTCAGCATGGCGTGAATGTCGCGGAACAAGGCCTCGACCTCTTCGACCGGCTTGCCGCGCACCGCTTCAGTCATCAGCGAAGCCGATGCCGTGGAAATCGCGCACCCGTGGCCGATGAAGCTGGCTTCCTGCACCACGCCATCCTTTACCTGTACGAACACCGTGAGCTGGTCGCCGCAGAGGTGGTTGTAGCCATTGGCCTGGTGCGACGCGCCTTCCATCACCTGAAAATTTCGAGGATGGCGGTTGTGATCAAAGATGACCTCCTGATAGAGATCGCTCAGGCCGTCGCCGGATTCCCTCATCGATCGACTCCAAACAGTTTCTGCGCCTTTTGCACGCCGGCCACCAGCGCATCGATGTCGCGGCTGTCGTTGTACAGCGCCAGCGATGCCCGGGCCGTGCCGGGGATGCCGAAGCGCGTCATGAGCGGCATGGCGCAATGGTGTCCCGCGCGGATGGCCACGCCTTCGGTGTCCAGGATGGTGCCCAGGTCGTGCGGGTGGATGCCGTCGACCAGAAACGACAGGATGCCGGCCTTGTGCGGCGCGGTGCCCACGATGCGAACCCCGGACAGCGCCTGCATGCGTTCGGTGGCTTCGGCCAGCAGAACCGCCTCGTGAGCCGCTATGCGGTCCAGGCCGATGTCCAGCACATAGTCGATGGCCGCACCGAGCACCACGGCACCGGCAATGTTCGCCGTGCCGGCCTCGAAGCGCTGCGGACCGTCGGCCCAGGTGCTGCGCTCGAAGCTGACGGTGCGGATCATGTCACCGCCGCCCTGCCAGGGGGGCAGCCCGGCCAGGATGGAGCCGCGCACATACAGGGCGCCGATGCCCGTCGGGCCGTAGATCTTGTGACCGGAAAATGCGTAGAAGTCACAGTCCATGGCCTGCACGTCCACGCGGGCGTGCGCAACGGCCTGGGCGCCATCGACCAGCGCCAGTGCGCCCACACCGTGCGCCATGCGAATCAGATCATCGACCGGGTTGACGGTCCCCAACGCATTGGACACATGGGCGATCCCCACCAGGCGGGTGCGCGAGTTCAGCTGGTTGCGGAAGTCCTCGACATCCAGTTGACCGTCGTCCAGCACGCGCGCATGGCGCAAGACTGCGCCGGTTCGCTCGCACAGCAACTGCCAGGGCACGATGTTGGAATGGTGCTCCATTCCGGTCACCAGGATCTCGTCGCCCGGCTTCAGGGACAGGCCCCACGTCTGGGCCACCAGATTGATGGACTCCGTCGTGCCGCGTGTGAAGACGATGTCGCGCGCACTGGGCGCGTTCAGCAACCGCCGCACGGCCTCGCGGCCCTCTTCGTAGCGATCCGTGGCATGCTGCGACAGCCAATGCACGCCCCGGTGGATGTTGGCATTGGACTGTTCATAGAACTGGCTCAGAGCCTCGATGACCACACGCGGCTTTTGCGTGGTCGCCCCGTTATCCAGATAGGCCAGGCGGCGGCCCCGGACGGGCCGCGCCAGGATCGGGAAATCGGCGCTACGGTCCAACAGGCCGGTTTCCAGCGCACTCACGGGCGCGTTCATGCTGCTTCCTCCATGAAGGATCCGCCCGGCAACAAGCCGCGCAAGGCACGTTCCACATGATGGCGGACCTCGGGCAACTCGATGCGAGCCACGCTGGACGCCGCGAATGCGTACGTCAGGATATCGCGCGCATGGGCCTCGTCGAGCCCGCGCGCCCGCAAATAGAAAAGGCTGTCCGCGTCGATCTGGCCCACCGTCGCGCCGTGCGCGCACTTGACATCTTCGGCGTAGATTTCGAGTTCCGGCCGGGCATCGGATTTGGCCAGACGCGACAACAGCAGGCTGTCGGTGCGCTGGATGGCATCCGTGCCATCCGCCCCTTCGGCGACCAGGATCTTGCCGCAGAACACGCCATGGCCGGTATCCGCCATGATGCCGCGATAGTTTTCGTGGCTCACGCAATTGGGCTTTTCGTGCGCGATCAATGTGTGATGATCCACGTGCCGGCGCTGGTTCACGTAATACAGGCCGTTGAACATGGTCTCGCAGCGCTCGTCGGCGAAATGCGTGATGATGTCGTTGCGCGCGAGCCGCGCGCCCAACGACATGGAATGCGAGCCGAAGTACGAACCATGGCCCTGGGTGGCTTCTATTTCGCCCAGATGCCACGCCTGTTCGGATTCCTGTTGCAGCTTCAGGTGCGTCACACGCGCGTCACGACCGAGCTGCACGCGCGTCGTAGCATGACAGAAATTCGCCGCCCCCGGAACCCCGATATAGTGTTCCACCACCGTCGCCTGGGCGCCCGCTTCTGCCACAATCAGGTGACGCAGGAAATGCGCGGCCTTGGGCGAAGCCGCCACGCAGACGATGCGAATGGGCTGTTCCGCAACAGCGGCGCGATCCAGGCGGATCCATGCGCCATCGCCGGCCAGCGCCAGATTGAGGGCGCTGGTGCCATAACCCTGTTCGACGCGGCCGTAGACGGCCTCGATGGCCTCCGCGTCCTGTGTCCAGGACGCCGACAATGCAGCCACCGTCACTCCTGCGGGCAACGAACCGACGTCCGACAATTCGGCATCGTATGCGCCATCGACGAAGACCAGCCAGTGACCCGTCTCGCCGGCTTTCAGCTCGGTCACCTGCTCGGCAACCGATTGACGGCCGCCGTCCTCGAAACCCTGTGCCGCCAACGGCGAGAGCGACGTATGGCGCCACGCCTCGATGCGCGGGGTGGGCCAGCCTTCTGTCATGAACCGGTCCAGTGCCTGACGCCGCAATGCGGCCAGCCAGGGAAGCCGTGCCCCCGGCAGGCCCCCCGACCGCTGGCCGAACGCATCGGCCCAGGGCTGCAGTTCGGTACTCATGCCGCCGCTCCCCGACCCATGGCACGCCGCGGCGCGGCAGTCTTGGCCTCATCGAGCCAGCCATAGCCCTTCGCTTCAAGCTCAAGGGCCAGTTCCTTGCCGCCCGAGCGCACGATCTTGCCGCGGGCAAGCACATGCACGAAATCGGGCACGATGTACTCCAGCAAGCGCTGATAGTGCGTGATGACGATCATGGAACGATCCGGCGAACGCAGGCGGTTCACGCCGTCGGCCACGACCTTCATGGCATCGATATCCAGGCCGGAATCAGTCTCGTCCAGAATGGCGAGCCTGGGCTGCAGCAGCGACATCTGCAGGACCTCGTTGCGCTTCTTTTCGCCGCCGGAGAAACCTTCGTTCACCGAGCGGTACAGGAACTCGTCCTTCATACCGACCCGCTTCATTTCCTCCTTGGCCAGTTTCACGAAATCCATGGCGTCCAGCACCGGTTCACCCCGTTTGCGCCGAATGGCGTTCAACGAGGCGCGCATGAAATACGCGTTGGACACGCCCGGGACTTCGATCGGATACTGGAACGCCAGGAAGATGCCGGCGCGCGCGCGCTCTTCGACCGGAAGGGCCAACAGATCCTGGCCATCGAATTCCACCGTGCCTGCCGTGACCGTATAGTCCGAGCGGCCCGTGAGCACCTGCGACAGCGTGCTCTTGCCGGCCCCATTGGGCCCCATGATGGCGTGGATCTCGCCCGGGTTGATGTCCAGGTCCAGGCCGCGGAGAATCTCCTTGCCTTCGACCGTTGCGTGCAGATTTCTGATTTTCAGCATGATGGCTCCTTAACCGACGCTGCCTTCCAGGCTCACGCCGAGCAGATTCTGCGCTTCGACGGCGAACTCCATGGGCAATTCCTTGAAGACTTCCTTGCAGAAGCCGTTGACGATCATCGACACGGCGTCCTCGGCCGACAGGCCGCGCTGCATGGCATAGAACAATTGATCCTCGGCAATGCGCGAGGCGGTTGCCTCATGCTCCACGTTCCCGGTCGGATTCTGGACCTCGATCGTCGGGAAGGTATGCGCAGCGCACTGCTTGCCGATCAACAGCGAATCGCACTGCGTGTAGTTGCGTGCGGATTCTGCCTTGGGCGTCATGCGCACCAGGCTGCGGAAGGTGTTGCTGCCGTGCCCGGCCGAGATCCCCTTGGAGATCACGGTGCTGCGCGTGTTCTTGCCCATGTGCACCATCTTGGTGCCCGTATCGGCCTGCTGATAATGGTTGGACACGGCGACCGAATAGAATTCGCCCACCGAGTCGTCCCCGCGCAGGATCACGCTGGGGTACTTCCAGGTGATGGCCGAGCCGGTTTCCACCTGGGTCCATGAAATGCGCGAGCGCGCGCCGCGCGCGTCGCCGCGCTTGGTGACGAAGTTGTAGATGCCGCCCACGCCGTTCTCATCGCCCGGATACCAGTTCTGCACGGTGGAATACTTGATCTTTGCATCTTCCAGCGCAACCAGCTCGACCACGGCCGCGTGGAGCTGGTTTTCGTCCCGCATGGGCGCCGTACAGCCTTCGAGATAGCTGACCACCGCCCCCTCGTCGGCAATGATGAGCGTGCGCTCGAACTGCCCGGAATCCGCGTTGTTGATGCGGAAATAAGTGGACAGCTCCATCGGGCACTTGACGCCCTTCGGGATATACACAAAAGAGCCGTCGGAAAACACTGCCGAATTCAGCGCCGCATAGAAGTTGTCACCCGGCGGCACCACCGACCCCATGTACTGCTGGACGAGATCGGGATGCGAGCGCACCGCCTCCGAAAACGAACAGAAAATGATGCCCACATCGGCGAGCTGCTTGCGGAACGTCGTTGCCACCGACACGGAGTCGAACACCGCATCGACGGCCACACCCGCGAGCTTGGCGCGCTCGTGCAACGGCACGCCCAGCTTTTCGTAGGTTTTCAGCAGTTCCGGATCGACTTCGTCCAGGCTCTTGGGGGCGTTTTCGTTGGACTTCGACTTCGGGGCCGAGTAATAGCTGATGTCCTGGAAATCGGGTTCCGGGAAGTGGACCTTCGCCCAATACGGCGGGGTCATCTTCAGCCAGGCGCGATAAGCCTTCAGACGCCACTCGAGCATGAACTCGGGCTCGTGCTTGATCGCGGACAGGCGGCGAATCACATCCTCGTCCAGGCCCTTGGCGAAGGTCTCCGATTCAATTTCGGTGACAAACCCCGCGTCGTAGCCACGATCGAGAAAGGAATCGAGCTTGTCGTTCACAGTACTCATTTGGACAGACTCCAGTTCGGAACATTCTTAACGGCCGGCCGCACTCCGGCTTGGGCGGCGGCAGGCATGGGCAAGTCTTGTGCAATCATGTCGGCGACGGACACCGATTCCAGTGTGTGCCGCACGACAGCGTTGATCCGCTGCCAATAGGGACGAATCCGGCAGGCGGCCTCCACGGTGCAAACGCCCGGCAGCGCGGTGCACTCGGTCAGGCCGAATGGCTGTTCTTCAAGCGCATCGATGATCTGGGCGATGTTGATGTCCTGGGCAGCCCGCCCCAAGCGATAGCCGCCGTGGGCGCCCCGGGTACTGGCCACCAGTTCGTGCTGCGCCAATAGCTTGAGGACCTTGCTCACGACGGGCTGGCCCAGCCCAAGCGCGCCGGCGAGATCCGCTGCGCTGCAGACGTGTGTCGGAGCGGCTGCCATGTGCGTCAGCACCAGAATCCCATAGTCGACGATCTTGCTGATCCGCAGCATCGGTCCATCCGAGATTAAGCCTAAGGAAACAAAATAGTACTGCTTTGGTACGGTTTAGGTCAAACCCTAATGTGCCATGTGATGGGCCATCTCCACAGCGCATACAATAGGCAAATTCCTGAACGATTCACGGTGTTCACCCATGGCGGTGCTCCATGCGCGTCCCGCGACGGGGGCACACCGCCACTCAGCAGATCGAAGCATGACCGTCTCCGTCTTTGACTACGAGGCCGAGCTCTCCGCCTGTGCGGCCGGAGATCGTGCCGCCTTCCTGGCGCTGTACACCCAGGAATCCCCCGCCATGTTCTCACTGGCCCGCCACATGGTTGGAGCCGCCGCCCCGGACGTCCTGCATGAGGCCTTTGTCCTCATCTGGCGGAACGCCGCTGGCTACAGTCCTGCGTTGGGAACCGCGCGAGCCTGGATGTACAGCATCCTGCGATACCGGGCGCTCAAGCGCCTGCGCGATGATCGTGTATCCGGCGGCCGGCTGGCGGACGACGCGCCCCTGCCCGTTCTGCAACCCCGGCCGGAATCGGGCGTGGTCGCCGGCGCCCTGGCCGCCTTGCCGCCGCCGCAGCTCGAGGCGCTCCTGCAGGCCTACCTGCATGGGGGCGATTATGCCCATATCGCAGACCGGCTGGACCGCTCCGAGCCCGACATCCAGGTCTCGATAGAGTCCGCATTGGCCTGCATCGACGAGGCGGTGTGCGCATGAAGCCGCAGCGCTCTTACTCCGATCCCGAAATCGCGTGCTACGTGCTGGGGCTGGACCTGCCGGACCAGGCTGAAGGAATACAGGCCCTGCTCGCTCGCGACGACGCCGCGGCAGCCCGCGCGCTGAAATGGGAAGCCTACCTTCTGGGCATCGTGGATGCGCTGCCGGCCACCCGGCCGCCGGACGAGATACTCGAGCGGATTCAACAGACATTGGGAATGACGTTCGAACCCGCCGCGCCCGCGCCGGTGCTCGGCGAATCACGCGACCGGCCGCGCCCTTTCGCCGAGCGAACCCGACAGGCTCCGTGGCCCGACTGGCTGCATCACCCGGCCTGGCCACACGGCCTGTCGACGCTGCGGACGAAGCTGTGGACGAAGCTGAGGGCCACCCGGCGGCCCTCGAAGCGGGTCGTGTGGATAACGGCGGCCGCCGTGGTGGTGATCGTGGGTTTCGCTGCGCTGTTGATCGGCGCAAGCCTGCACACGACGCCGCGCACCGTCGTCCATCAGACTGTCACGACGGCGCACTAGGCGGGATCAGCGGGTGTATGCCATCTCGCCATGCGAGGTGATGTCCAGACCTTCCCGCTCGTCTTCTTCCGACACCCGCAAGCCCACCATCAGATCCGCGGCCTTGTAGGCGATGAAGGCTGCCGTTCCCGACCAGACGACGGTGAGCAGCACACTTTTGACCTGCACCCAGACCTGGGCCGCCATGGCGAAGGTATCGGGGCTGGGCCCACCGGTACCGCCCAGCGCCTTCGAGGCAAAGACGCCCGTCAGGATGGCTCCCGCGATTCCGCCAAGGCCGTGCACGCCGAATACGTCGAACGCATCGTCGGCACCCAGCAAGCGCTTGAGGCCGCCCACACCCCATAGGCACAAGGGACCGACCGCCAGGCCCAGGACGATGGCTCCCAGCGGGCCGACGAAGCCGGCCGCCGGCGTGACCGCGACGAGGCCGGCCACCGCGCCGGTGGCCGCACCCAGCATCGACGACTTGCCTTTGTGCAGCGTTTCACCGGTCAGCCAGGACAGCGCTGCGGCAGCCGTCGCCAACACCGTATTGATGAAGGCCAGACCGGCAATCCCGTTGGCCGCACCCGCTGAGCCCGCATTGAAGCCGAACCATCCTACCCACAGCAGCGAAGCTCCCGCCATGGTCAGCGCCAGACTGTGAGGCGTCATGGCATCCCTTCCATAACCGGTGCGCTTGCCCACCATATAGGCCCCCACCAACGCGGCGACACCCGCGTTGATGTGCACCACGGTACCTCCGGCAAAATCCAGGGCGCCGTCCCGGCCCAGCAAGCCGCCCCCCCAAACCATA